>JAUVZB010000109.1 GCA_030602785.1 Dehalococcoidia bacterium | reverse complement strand
GGCTATGGCAAATGCAACATGGTCATCGTGGGCGCGGCTATGCGCAAACTCGTTCACATCATCTTCGGAGTGCTCAAGAACGGAAGCCCATTCGACCCTGCCATAGCTATAGCAGCTTGACATGCAAGACGGTATCTACGTCTGCAACCACCACCCACCACTGTCCTCCCAAGAGAACACTTCGCTGGACACTAATGAGGGCAGCTTGACACCTCCGGTCACGGACACACGGCGGGGCGGCCTGCCGGCCGCCCCGCTCCAAGTGCGGAAAGACGCTACAGCGCTATCTACGCAGTGACGTGCTCCGTCGCCCCGGTGGCAACGCGCTCGACCTCGATTGCAGGCTCGCCAAGTGCTGAAAGCACGCCATCGGAGGGATTGATGTGCGGCGGCTTGAGATGGCCCAGGTCAGCACCTTCGTTCTGGCGTCGCATGATGTATCTTGAGAAAGCGCCCGCAGGGAGATACGTCACCATCAGCGGGAGGTCCTGTGGCGGCTCCTCCTCTTCGCCGAATATGGCGTAGATGTTGAACTTGTACTGCTTGTCAAGTTCCCTGAACTGCCTGTACAGCATCGCCACGTACGCGGATGTGGACGGCGCCGGAGACCGTGACGGCTCAACGTAGATGTGCAGCACAGCACTGCCCTCGATGAGTTCCTTGCGCGCCGTCCAGTCAACATACGGCACTTCCGAGTTCTCGATTGCCTCCCAGATGACACGCTCCGTGAGACGTCCGAATCCCGCGATGTCAATCAGGTCATCGGCGCGCCGCTCGAAGACCATCTGAGGAATCTCGATGCCCGTCTTCTCGCTACGCAGGCTCGTGATACGGACGACATCTCCCACGCGATAGCGGGTAAGCGCACCACCGTGAAGGTTGGTGAGTATGAGTTCGTAGCATTCGCCCGGCTCCACCTCATCGAGCAACACGGTGCTCGGCTGGTATGAGTGATCGAGTTGCCACTTGAAGTGCTCGCGCTCGGGTATGAACTCGAAGAAGTTCAGATTCGGCACGAAGGTCATCGCGCCGTAATCCCAAGCCTGAAGAGCATAGATGCCACCCTCCGAGCCCGCGTACAGCTCCAGCGGCACCCTGCCCCACAATTCCCCGACACGCTTCTTGAAGACCGCGGAGTCCGTTCCGCCACCGAGGATGCCACGCACGGACCAGATATCCCGCGGCAGGAGCGGCCGCCTGGCCAACTTGCTCCTGATGAGCGCCCGCATGACACGGAATAGTGCCGGCCTGTTGCGCAGGAGAGCCCGCTTGTCCATCTTGTTCGACTGCTGCTTCAATTGCTCGCCGACGGTTACCAGGACGGAAGGAAGCCCTCCGAATCCATCCAGGCCTTCGCCTAGAGCATCGGCGAATCCCTTCCTAATCTTGTCCGTGAACGACAGGCCCGCGGCATCCGAGGGCAGATAGTCACAGTTGATGGCCTGCTGAAGTTGTGCGGCAATCACGCCCGAGGCGTACGGCGGCGACGCAAAGGTGGACAGTATCTTCAGGTGCTCCCTCAGGTGCGACATGTCCCCTTTGCGATTGCACATGCCAAGCATGGCTGCCGCAGCACACAGCTTCTCAAGCTCCTCGACGAAGCGCTCGGACAACGGAATCCACTTGATGTCGTACTTGCCTGTGTAGCCGGACGTACGCACCCACTGGGCCGGCCGGATGGGCAGGGTCTCCTCCCGCTTCTCGGTCAGTTCAGGAATATAGTCCGCGTAGGTTGTGAGCGGAACCAGCTTGCGGAACTCGTCGATCGTCGAGGGCTTCGCCCCGCGCATAAGCTTCCGTCCCAGTTCACTCCCCTGGAGCAGCTCAAGCTGCTCGCGCATCAGCCTGCGCTGGATCACCATGAACTGCTCAAGATTCAGATCCAGGAAGCCACAGCACATCTGCCAGAGTTCTTCTTTTCTTCCTTCACGTAGAAGTTCAATCGGTCTTGTCATAGCTACTGCACCTCCGTGCTTCACTCTTTGGCCACGCCTGGTTTGCCGGACATTGGCCGACAGCCAGCACGCTGCCGGACCTTGGTAACTATGACGATTGTCTGGGGCTTTGAGAAGGGATTGTTGTCTAGAACATTGTTCTAGTGCATGGCGGGGGGGGGGAGGGAGAAGTATGGAAAAGTGGCAAGACGCATCGTCCCGGGGATGGGACGAAACAGCAGACAGCGGTGGCTAGTCGTGGTGTGAACGGGCCAGGGTCCTGAGCTTGCGAGTGAGTTGCTCGAAGTCCTCGTCTCGTGGTTCACGACCCAGCTCAAGTCCGTAGTTGATGAAGAAATCAAGGAAGCTCCTCAGCAATTCCTTGGCTCCTTCCTGGAACTCGTGAAATTCCTCACGCGTGACGACGTCACCCTTCTCGACGCCCCCCTTCGCGCCATCCTCCCTCTCGCGCAACCGACCCTCGATGAGGAGATCGATGAACTCCGATCTACTCAGTTCGCCCCTGTTCTCGTCGATCTTCCCTACCAGGTCGGCATCAACGACCAGCATTCTTTTCTCGGACATTGCAGCTAGTTCCTCCTTACATTGGTTCCGTGCTGGCGGATAGGGGCAGCTTGTCCGGTCACCGGCTCACATCTCAACATCGAGAATCTCCAACACACTGTCGATGCTCTTCAGAAGGTCGGCGCCCTTCTTCGTCACATGGTAGCCCACGCTTGGATTGCCTACCTCGACCTTGTGAATCAGTCCCTGGTTCAACAGGAGTGCGAGGTACTTCTGCAGCTGCGCGTAGCTCATGTTGACGCTGTACATTATCTCTGTCTTGCCAGCGCCATTTTCGCCGACCTTCAGCATCTCCGCGATAATCTCGATGTTTGAACGCCGCTTGTTCATGCTGAGTCTGTACGTGACTAAGGTACGGCTACCATACTAGCATAAGGTCACACGTTGTCAATAGAACATAGTTCTATTGTTGATGTTCTACGATTCTGTCCGTCCCCAAGTGTTCAGCGAAAATGTCAGCATGCAGGCGATGCAGGTGACCGAGGCCCCAATCGTAGCGGTAGGGGCGACGCATGCGTCGCCCGTCGGGTTGTGTGCCATTCACGGTTGTGTTGGCCTTTGCGGCGTTGCCTGAGGACAGTGCGACGGGCCAGGCATGCCTGGCCCCTACGTACGTAACCACCCCACGACCCCACAACGGGCGGAGGAGTTGGGGCGGGG
>JAUVZB010000086.1 GCA_030602785.1 Dehalococcoidia bacterium | reverse complement strand
GGTGTCTGCGGCTAGGAGCGTGTCGAAACAACCACACTGACGGTGAGGCTACTCAGCGTAGGGCAGGGTTGGTGCGCCATTTTGCGAAGGCCGGGAGTACGCGAAGCGCGAAATGTAGGGGCAGGCCTCTGCGCCTGCCCGTGGTGGGGGCGATGGATGCAGGTGGAGGTGTTGGTGCAGCCAACCGCCGACGGTGCACAAACCCGTGGCGGGCGGACACGGAGGTCCGCCCCTACATTAGGGGACTCGACCGTGAATGGTGATAATGAGTGGCGTGTCAACGGCGCGACACGGCCAAGCTGCTCCCTTCGTACCAATGCCGCAGGGGCTGTTTCTCCGACAGGCTCCTAGGTCGATCCGCGAGGCGATCAATCGTGGCAAGGAGTCCGGCCTGACCGAGGAGGAGGTCGCATTCTATGACGCTCTTGCCGACAACGCGTCGGCGCGCGAGGTGATGCAGGATGACACGCTGAAACTGATCGCGCGCGAACTCGCCGACCGGATCAAGGCAAAAGCATCTCTGGACTGGACCCAACGCGAGACCGTCAGGGCGGATATGCGCCGGACAGTACGACGGCTGCTTACGAAGTACGGCTATCCACCTGACGCCCAGGAAACGGCAACGCAACTGGTGATCCGTCAGGCTGAACTGATGGCAGAAGGGATCGTCAGCGAATGATGCAGCTTGTGGAAGGGAACCAAATCGGTGTGGCGGGCAGCCGCTTCTTTGAAGGGGCCAACTTGACAGGCGAATCGGTTAGAGGCAGGGTAGGTCAAACGATCCAGCTGGTAACAGAGAGGCCTGTGCAGTCATGCAGTTCGCCATCATAGAATTGCCTCGATGTAGGGTCGGATGACCTTCTTCACCCGGCAAATCGCGGCATAACGCATGAGGTCGTCCGCGTTGATACTCCTGCGTTCGCGGTAGAAGCGGATCGCCTCCACCGCCGTATCGAGGCCAACCTTGTTGCGGAATTTGAAGCAGTCGGCGAGCGTCTTTTCAGGGCTGTAGATGCGCACGCCAACACCGTCGAGTTCATGAATCTCCACACCCTCGGTGAACGCCTCGCCAGTGAACCGGTAGGTCTTGATCGGGGGGTGGTCAAGACGGGGTTCCTCCGCGCCGCGTTGGAGGGCCACGTGTACGTCGTGGGGTATCTGGGTGGTTAGTTCGTGAAAGGCCAGCGCGGAGATCAGGCAGATTACGCCGCGCGGAACTCGGGTTGCCACGGTCACCAGGTCCGGATTGCCCAGCGGCGAGCTGTCGGCAAGACGATACACACCGCGGCTCACCACTTCCAGCGCCCCTGAGTCGCGCATGGCGTAGAGCGTTTCAGGGTGAATGCCCGCACGAAGCGCCTGCGCCGTGCGGAGGAATCCGCCATGCTTCTTGAAGATAGCGCTCGCCCTGTCGAACCGGGGGCCAGGGTTGTTCGCGTGTTGGGGCATGGTGATAGAATTACCTACACCTGTTCATTTCTGTCGGTAAGTCTATCATGTTCGAGCGGCATGTCAATGGGGGCACTGGGAGCTTCCCGACGCACCTTCGTCTCTTCAAAAAGTTGTCACCGCACCGTCATTCCTCCTGTTCTCCTTGACTGCAGCCTGAGGTACCATTGTCGCTGCACCGGAGAACGAGTGTATGGACGAACTCATGGATTGCGCGACTCTGGAAGTCCGCCAGTACGGCAGAACCGGCCCTCAGGTCATCCTGCTCCACGGCGGGCCGGGAGCTGCCGGCTACATGGCGCCGGTGGCCCGGGAGTTGAGCGACTCATTCCGCATCGTGGAGCCGTTTCAACGCAGACGGGAACACGAGCCCTTGACTGTACAGCGCCACATCGATGACTTGCATGACGTGGTTGCTGCATACAGTTCGGATGAACAGCCTGCCATAGTCGGTCATTCATGGGGAGCGATGCTCGCTCTGGCCTACGCGGCGCAACACCCGGATGTAGCGCGCTGCATAGTGCTGGTCGGATGCGGGACGTTCGACTCCGCGGCCCGGGAATACCTCCAGGCTACCGTAGCGTCGTGCGCCAATCCGCAGCTCGGCAGTCGTCTGCGGCGGCTAGCCAGTGAGATAGGGGACCCTGACGTGAGGCTCTGTGTCCTCGGGAGATTGCTTGAGCCGCTGTATATCTATGATTCCCTGGCCGACGAGACTGATGAGACTGAGGAGTACGACCGCGCGGGACACGATGAGAGCTGGAGGGATATGCTCCGGCTGCAGAAGCGCGGCGTCTACCCTTCGACATTCGCCGGCATCCCGGCGCCGGTCCTGATGCTGCACGGGGATTGGGATCCTCATCCCGGACGCATGACTCTGGCTGCGCTACAACCGTACCTTCCACAGCTTGAGTACATCGAACTGAAGAGCTGCGGACATTACCCGTGGAGGGAGAAGGCCGCCCGCGACACCCTGTTCGAGACTCTCCGCGACTGGCTGGGCGAAAACATGACATAACGCGCCGCCGAGAGGTGTGGGGTGAGAGACTGACAATTGGATGAAGAACGGGGAGGGGCTGAAACCCCTCCCCGTAGCCGTTCCGAAACAATGCAGGACTCGCTGCCTACTCGTACACATACAGCGCAGTGCGGTTGCGCTCAATGAAGTCCCAGTCGTAGGTGACACCCAACCCGGGGCCATCCGGCACAGGAACGCAGCCGTCCGCACCCAGGTCTTCAGGTTGGTCGGAATAGCCGCAAGTGTAGACCGGCGGCACCATGTTCGGCATGCCAGGTCCAATCAGTGCCATCTCGTACATGTGGGTATTGCGTACTGCGGAATTGACAGCTCTGTGTGCGGGACCACATGCGTGGAACTGTACGTCCAGTCCCAATGCTTCACACAGGTGCGCAATCTTCATGGCGCCGGTGATGCCCATGTCATACTCGGGGTCTGCGTGAATCATGTCGCACCCGCCCTGGATGATGAAATTCGCCTTCTGCTCCAGTCCTCTCACGTGCTCGCTCACCAGAATAGGGGTCTGGAGCTTCTCCCGTAGCATCTTGTGGCTGAAGGCGGAGACTCCGGCATCGCGATACGGGTCTTCGTACCAGAAGTAGCGGGCTTCATCACACGCCCTGCCCACGTAGAGCGCATCGAGAAACGTGCGCAGTTCGCACGCAGGGTCCACCATCAGTCTCATCTCACCACCTACCCGCTCCCGCACCAGCAACACGGTCCGCGCCTCCCTGCGCGCGTCGCCGTCATGCCAGCCATGAATCTTGAAGCCTCTGAAGCCTGCTTCCCTGCACGCAAGAGCATAATCGGCAAATGCGTCCGGCGTATCAAGTCCACCGTGTTCGGCCTGTCCGTGATAGGTGCTGGCGTAGGCTGGAAGCCGGTCGCGAAACCCACCAAGCATCCGTGACACTGACGTGTTGTATTTCTTGCCCGCGAGGTCCCACAACGCGATATCGAAAACCCCGTGCCCCATATGGTCGTACGCCCGCAACTCACGCTTCAAATCGTCGTAGATCAGTTCCCGTTGCTCGGGGTCACGGCCCAGAAGCATCGGAGCCAGCATCGTTGCCTGTCCCAGCGTCGACGGAGTTCCAACCCAGTGGGTAACGTACTCGCCACTTGCCCCGTCATCGCAACAGATACGCACTACGAAGCGATTGCACTCAAGTTTGGAGCCCGCCTCAAAGATGAGGTTTCCAACACCCGCCGTGGCATGGGCCCCCGTCCCGAGGTCCTTCACCTCAAATCGGAAAGCATGAATCTCAACTCGGTCAATCTTGCTCACGTGCTTCTCCTTTTTCAATCATTTGTGCAACACGAAATCTGCCACGAATCGCGGAAGCCGGAAACGGAAAGAAGCAACGCCAGACTTTGATTCATGTTCTTCCTGGAGGGGATATTGCCATTCTCGCAAGGGCACTCTGTGCTCTGCCCGGAGGATGTGCCCCGGGAAAGGAATGCAGGTAACCACCAGTGGGCCGGTTCCTGCGTGGCAAGAATGAAGAAGGAACACCTTCCACAGGCCCCTGGTGACTTGATTGTCTCATTGATCGAAGGCCGCCCGCAGACCGAAGAATGGGGAGGGGATGAACCCCTCCCCACCGGAACTGAAAAGGACAACAGATGGTTAGTAGGCGGCTTTGTAGAGGGCTGCGATGGACTCGACGCTGTTGTGGACGAGGTTCTTGGCAAGAAGGCCTCGCGACGTATCAAGCGCGTTCTGGGCCATCTGCTCAAACTTGTCCTCGGTGACACCGAGCTGGCGCAGATTCATCTTCATGCCAACCTCGTCCAGCCATTTCTCAACCGCTGCTATTGGCTCGCTGTCGGCGCCGAACACGTTCTTCGCCATCTTGGCAATCCTGTCGCCGCGAGCTTCCATGTTCTGTTCAAGCCACGCGGGAAGCAGGGCTGCAAGTCCATCGCCGTGTGAGATGTCGAACACACCGCTGATGGGGTGCTCAATCAAGTGGATGGGGCGCCAGCCGGCTCCGCCGCCGAGCGTAATCGTCTGAGAACAGGCAAGACTGCTGGTCCAGCACAGGCTGGTGCGCGCCTCAATGTTGTTGGTGTCCTTCACCGCCACGGACAGCGCGTCAACGGCTGTCTTCATGATTGCTTCACGGATGGCGTCAGCCAGGGGGGCGCCACCTGTGTGCATGATGTAGTTCTCCATCACATGGAGAAAGATGTCCACGCCGCCCTTGGCCACCTGTGGAAGGGGCATGCTAAGAGTGAGCGCGGGGTCGACGATCGATGTCGACGGGAAGTATATCGGCGGGTTGATGGCGCGCTTCTCGTGCGTCTCCCAGTTGGTAATGACACACCAATTGTTGAACTCGGAACCGGTTGCAGCCATAGTGGACACAAGCAGGAGGGCCGCCTTGGGCTGCACGGTCTTCGCGTCGGCCACGCCCATGTGGAAGTCGAAGACAGGCTCGCCGCTGGAGTAGGCGAGTCTGATCGCCTTCGATGCGTCCATTACGCTGCCCCCACCGAGGCCGACGATGAGGTCGATATTCTTCTCTGCCGCCATCTTGGCGGCCTCGTCAACGGTGGAACTGCGAGGATTCGGCGTGATGCCTTCGAACACTGAGACATCCACGCCGTTGGCCTTCAAGTCGGCCGAGACGCTGTCCAGCAGGCCTGTCTTCTTGGCGCTGGACCCACCGATTACGATGAGCGCGCGCTTGCCGAGCAGCGCGGCTTCCTCACCGACCTTCTCCACCGAGCCGACGCCGACCACCATTTTGATGGGATTGTGAACTGTCGTGTTTGCCATTCCGCGCCTCCTTCGGACCGTGAAAAAACTACCCGCATGGTAGCATACAGGTAGTGTCCAACCAACCGCACAGGGGGTGCCGTAATCCGTGGATTGATGGGAACGGTGGGTGCATGTGGGCTTTGCCGCCACGCTGAGGCGGTTTCTTGGACGGTGATGGGCCGTTGGTCCGGCGTCGAAGACGCTCAGTATCAACCGGAGAGCACGGATGAGAGCAAC
>JAUVZB010000024.1 GCA_030602785.1 Dehalococcoidia bacterium | reverse complement strand
CCCCGCCCCCCCCGGCACCAGCACCCCCCGGCGGGCCAGGGCCGCCCCAGGGTTAAGGGGCATCCCCCCGGGGATGGCCACCAGGTCGTCCCCGGCCGCTCCAGGGGCCGCCAGCGCGATTTCAGGGGGGGGTGGAGGTCAGCCCCCTGGCCGCCGCCCTGGGCCCCTGGCCACCACCGCCCAGCACCCCCAGATCCCCCGGCCCCCTATCTGGGAAACCGCCCATAACATTAAGTTATGGGCGATATTCTCCGGGGCGCCGCCCCCCGGCGCGCCGGGGTCCTCAGGGTTAAGGGGCATCCCCCCCCGGGATGACCAGAGGGTCGTCCCCGGCCCTCCCAGGGGCCGTCAGCCTCAAACCAGGGGGGTTTCCTATGACAAGGGCGGGGTGCCACCAGCCCCCCGCTGGCCCACCTGGTGGCCACCGCCCCGGCCACCGCCCCGGCCACCACCCCGGCCCACTTTGGACCACTCTGGCCCACTTTGGACCATTTTGGGCCACTTTGGATCACCCTCCTGGCCACCAGCACCCCCGGCCACGACCTGCGCAAAAACGCAAACTGACCCCCGGTGGCCACCTCTATCACCAGCCGATACACCTCTATCACTTCTACCGCCAGGGGGGCTTGACAGGCCGGTGTGTAAGCATGTTAAAGTATCAGGCATCATGCTTACAGTAAATGAGGTTGCCGAACAGCTGAGCGTTCATCCGCAGACCGTATACCGCTGGATAGACCGGGGTCATCTCACCGCTATCAGGCTGGTAGGGTCGGTGCGGGTGGAAGAGGAAGCCCTGGCCCAATTCATTGAGCGCCAGAAGAAAGCCCGGGAGCAAAGGGGCGGCGGTAAGGCGGCGTGAACACAGCCGAGGCACGGGCCAGCTTCCTGGCGGCCAAGCTGGGGCTCTCCCCGCTGACCCTGGAGATGTACGGCAAGATCCTGGGCCACCTGGAGCGGGAGTGCCCGGAGCTGCCCGAGGACCCCGAGCCGCTGCGCTGGGCCCTGACCAAGGCCAAATCCGTCTGGGTGAGGGCCAGCTGGTGGCGGGTGTGGAAGGCCTTCTTCCGGTGGTGTCGCTGGGAGTTCAACATCCCCAACCCCATGGAGAGGGTGGAGAGGCCCCGGCCCCCCGAGGTCGAGATGAGGGCCCTGGAGACCGAGGATCTGGCCCTGGTGCTGGCGGCGGCGCCCCGGCTCCGGGACAAGGCACTACTGGCCCTGGCCCTGGATGCGGGGATCCGGGCCGCTGAGTTCGGCCCCCTGCAGGTCCTGGATGTGACCAGGGACACCATCCGGGTCACCGGCAAGGGCAACCGCCAGGTCCGGGTGCCCATCAGCCCTGAGACATACCACTTGCTCCGCCTCCTGGCCAACCAGGACGGCAGGGTATTGCAGTCCTTCCTCTTCCCCGGCCGCAACGGCCAGCGCATGTCCAGGCACGCCGTGTACCGCATCGTCAGGCAGGCCATGGAGAGAGCGGGGATCCCCGGCCCGAAGCGGGGCCCCCACGCTCTCAGGCACTCCCTGGGCAAGGGCTACATCGAGGATGGCGGGGACATGGCCACCCTGCAGGAAATAATGAGACACGCGGACATCAGGACCACCCGGGGGTACGTCAGCCTGGATATGCGCAAGGTGGTGGAGGCGCACCACCGGCACTCGCCGCTGCGGGCGGCACTGCAGGGTGCCCAGGGGCTGCTGTGGACGCCGAATGTGTTGGAAGAGGCCGAGGAGGTCCTGAAGAAGACATGAACGCTACGCGGTGCCGACGCTGCGGCATGGAGGTCGAGCCCAACACCATCCACATCTTCAGCGGCGGGGAGCCCCGAAGACAGGAGCTTGAGAAGTTAATGCGGGCGCGGGTCACCCTATGTGGCGTGCCCATTACACCACTGGAGGAGGAGGAGGCCGAGGGGGTCCTGAAAGGCCCGCCAAGTGCTACCCGATAGTCGCCGGTGGTGGCCAGGCTTAGGGGAAGTAACCGGTGGGCCTTCCGAAATGAGAACCTTGGAAGTGGAGGCATGAGAACGTTATTCTGTTGGTTATTCTGTTGGCTCCTCCATAGGAAACACCACACCCAGGCCGAGTATCCCTTTATGAGAACGTACTGGGATTGGGGTGGTAATTTGCAGTATTTCAGCCATTATCATGTGGATTGCTCAAGGTGTAACCGCTCGTGGATACGAAGAACAATGGGCTGGGCAGCACTGTGGCTGGGTGAAATGAAGGGGAGAAGTTGAAAAGCCAGTTCTTAACCCCGATTAAACGAGCGACAGAGAGAAGGGTTTTCTTTGGCCAATATGAATGTTTGGTAGATAGAGGGCTGCTAATCAACCCTCCGCTAATAAGGCGTTGGGAGCCAAAAGCAATCGAGGAATATGTTGAGTTTCTCAAGCTCCTGCTAAAGGAATTGGCGAGGCTTGAAGGAGGCTAAGATGCAAGGCGCGCTGACAGTCGAATGTGCCTGTGGGGTGAAGGTGGGCCTGGTGAGCATACAGACCGGCGACCTCACCATCGCCGGGGCCTGGGAGGGTAAACGCGTCCTGGTGCGGCAGCTCCTGCTCGCCCACCGCCAGGGGCACTGCTCCGTGTACAACCCCACTGTGGCCCCTAATGTGGTGCATCTGCGGACCCCCAGGTTTGGTCGCAGGTTGAAGCGGATAATCCCCGAATGAACGTGGCGGAATATGACCTGGCGTTTGTGGCAGCCAAGATCGAGCTGGCAATAACCCGCTATCAAATGGGGCTGGGGTCTTGGCCCCCGCCCCCAAGGAAGGGAGAAGACGAAGATGAGCCAGGACCTGGAAGCCGAGTTCGGACCGATTGCGGAGCTGCTCGTCGGGGAGGTGGTGCAGATGATGGCCCATAGGCTGGAGGCAGTATTTCGAGCATTAGAGACATTCGATAGGGACGAGCTCCGGGCTCATTTCATGGGGGTCTTTGCGGAGCACAGACAAAGGTATCCAAAGAATGAGGAGGGATAACTATGGTAGGAGCAAATACCATGCAAGCGGCGTCCACCCAGGGCAGCGTACTCGAGGTGGCCCTGGACCTACTCCAACCCAACCCCTGGGATCCGCGCCTGGACCGCAACCCGGAGGACGTGCGGGACATGGCGCAGAGCCTCCAGGAGGTGGGACTCCTGCAGACCCTCACCGTCCGCCTGGGGGCCGAGCAGGGGAAATACCAGCTGGCCTTCGGCATGACACGGCTGCTGGCCATGAGGCAGCTGGCCGACGCGGGGCAGTGGCCCCAAACCATCGCCGTGGTACTCAGGGAGCTCACCGATGCCCAGATGGCGGTCGTCGCGCTCACTGAAAACAACAAGCGCACCGACCTCACCCCCCTGCAGAATTACCGCGCCTACAAGAAGGCCCTGGACACCATCCCCGAGCTCACCGTCACCGACCTGGCCACCTCACTGGGCCTGGACCACTCCACCCTGTCCAACGCCATGCGCCTGCTCAAGCTGCCCGCGGTGGTGCTGCAGCACGTGGAGTCCGGGGAGATGAGCGCCTTCGCCGCCCGGGAGTTCCTGTGCCTGACGGCCGAGGATCACATGCACACCGATATCATGAAGTCGGTGGTGATGGAGGTGGCGAAGACCCGCCTGGGGGCCGGCCCCGACTGGAGGGCGCCCAACATCCGCCGCCTCATACGGGACAGGGTGCAGAAGAGCACTGTGCAGGAGTGGCGCCGGGTGGGCAGCCTGAGTGGCAAGGATACCAGCCACTTCGACTACGGCAGCAGCCACCGTACCGACCCCCTGTTCGATGTAGAGGCCTTCCAGCGGGATCTGCCCACTATGGTGCACACCATCCCCTGGGATGCCAGCACCTTCTCGGGCGGCGGCGAACGGACGACCAAAGATCGCAGCCTGGCCATGACCTGCGATGTGAAGGCGTGGGGGCGGCGCCACGAGGCGGCCAAGCGGGAAACGGCCAAGGAGGAAACGGCCAAGGGGGAAACGGCCGGGGGATCCGGCCCGGCCCGGGCCCCTGCAGATCTCCCGGTGCAGGACCGGATGCGGGAGAAGGCCCTGGCCACCGACCCGGTGGCCAGGCAGATGGCGGTGGCCAGGCAGCTGGCGGGCGGTTCACAGGTTTCGGCGGGCGATTCACAGGTTTCTGTAGAAACACCCGAGACTGTGGCGGATGTGCCTCAGAGCCCCTCAAAACGCCAGAAAAAGGCCAAAGCGGTGGCGGTTTCCGCCATGACACCGGAGATGAGGCAGGTGCTGGGTACCCGGGACAAGACGGTCAACCTCGGCAAGCACTCGGGCTTCTCTAAGGCGCTGGACCGGAACCAATACGGAGGGCCGCCGCAGTACTTCCCCGACATAGAGGAGTGCCTGGAGAGGTGCACCACCGGCGCCACCTACGGCTATCAGCAGTACGACAGCTCGCCGAAGCTGTTCTGCTTCAACAGGAAGCATTACGAAGAGAAACTGGCTGCCGGCCGGGCCACGGCGGAGGCCGAGTTCGAGGGGCACCGGGAGGATGAGAGAACGGCCACCCAGGAGCTGGCCAAGGACCTCTTCATGTTGCTGTCCAACCGGCGGCTGGCCCGGATGGTGTCCCTGGCCCTGGTGGCCGGCCAGGAATTCAGGTTTAAGGACTACAGGGGCCTGCAGAAATACGAGCCCTACACCCTGCACAGGGTGCGGGAGCTGCTGGGACTGTCCAAGGGGCACGACTATAGCGCCCTGGGGGATAATAGGCGGCTGACAGGGCGCATAGCCAGCGCCGCGAAGGATTCAGTGCCCGAGTTAGCGGCCCTGCTGCTCATCCACAGCCTGAGGTCAAATGAGCTGTCGATGCTCGACGGAGGCCAAGAGGAAGAACCGTGAGCAGAGATGTAGGAAGCCCCCCCCGCCGGTGCCGGGTGTGCGGGTGCACCGAGGCCGAGCCCTGCCGGACGCTGGCCGGTCCCTGCCGCTGGGAGACCCCTTGCGCCCCGGACTACTGCAGCGCCTGCGTAGTTCACCTCGAGGAGCCACGGCGCCTCGTCCCGAAGATGTGCCGGTACTGTGACCTGGTCATCAAGGACACCCACCGAGGAACGGATAGCCGCCTTTGCCTCCTTGAGAAGGATATCTTCACTTGCAGCAAGGGCCGCTTTGATTCTCCAGCACATGACACCCCACCAGACACCCCGCCGGATAAGCACCAATGGTTCGCTTCCGATGGCCTTATCCGACCCAACAAGCGGGTGGCTGAAGCTCAAAAGAGGTGTCCCTTCTTTGAGGTGCACCGGAAGTTCAAGGGGCAGGCACCATGAGCCATTGGACGGGGTTATACCCGAAGGCCAAGGTTCACACGGGGAGGGCCATCGGGAGTGTATGGACTCTTTGCCGGGTCCGTATTGAACGCGGCTGGGTTGAAACGAAGGGGCCTACCACCTGCAAGAATTGTCTGGCGGAGGCCCGCAGACGAGAGAGGCTTGCTCGTGGATAAATTGTGGACTATAGCGGGAAGCGTTTTGGTCATTGCGGGCTCCATCATGATTGGTGGTTTTCCAGGTTGGTATATTGCTGGCGCTGCAGCGCTAATTGTTGGTGCTGTTTGGATTTGGTGGGGTATTCGCCCGAACGCAAGGAGGCGATCATGATCCCGGTCGACTACAGAGAAGGCCAGGGGCTCAGCGAGCGCTGTGTGTGCGCTGAATGCCATGGGCTACTGTCGCTCGCCTGGGGCGGGAAGTACGGGGTGGAGGGCTATGTGCTCTTGTGCACCCAGTCCCAGGAGCACACCGGGCTGGTGGAGAAGGAGAGCCTGACCCAGGCCCACCGCCGGGGCGCCGCCCTCCCCGTGGCGATGGCCCAGGAGATAGACAAACGAGGATGGGCTCGGCGGGGGGCGCTGGCGGTGCGGGAGCCTTACAGGTTGGCCCCCATCCTGACGGCCAGGTTCCCGCAGCTGGAGAAGGTAAACCAGGGCGCCGTTACCCTGTTCGCCGTGCAGTGCCTGGGCATGGGGCTGGACCCACTGCTGGGAGAGGTCTACCCCCTCCCGTTCAGAAACAGCAAGACCGACCAGTATGTGGTGGTGCCCCTCATCTCGGAGCAAGGCTACGGCTCCCTGGCGGCCCGGGCGTGCCCCGAGGCCTGGAATGGCCCGCCCACCGCCGAGCGGGTTACCGACCCGGGCCTGAAGGAGGACCTGTGCGGTGACCCCGAGGCCTGGATGTGGTCAGCCACCGGGCGGCGCAAGGATTGGGAACCTGGGCGGGAGTTCACCACCTATGGATGGGTGACCCACAAGCAACAGGAGAAGGCCAAGGCGGACGGCACGCCGGCGGGCGAGCTCCCTGGCAACCAGGCCCGGGTGCGAGCGGTGAAGCGATGGTACTGGGAGTCATACCCGGAGGCGTCCAGCCAGCTCAGGACCTCCCGCCAGGCGCTGGTGGAAGAAGCCGATGGGATCCCTGAGGCGCTGGAGGTGATCGACGCCGAGTACCGGGTGGTAGAAGGAGCAGCGGGGCATGGCCAGCCCCAGGCCCAGGGGTCGGCGCCCGGGCAGCAGGTCCACATGGCTTCCGAGGCCCAGGTCCGGCACATAACCAGCCTCGCAAAAGAGCGGGGCATAGGCTTGGAGGAGCTCTGCCAGATGGCGGGGAGGGAGCAAATAGGGGACCTCACCATGTCGGGGGCCTCGGCCTTCATCGACCTACTCAAGGCGGAGCCGAAGCGATAGGAGGAGGACCAACATGCTGCTCACAGTGTATCTGAAAGACCACGGCCAGGACTTCCTCGAATGGGACATCAGGGACGGTGTTGTGGTCGATAGCCGGCCATTCCAGGCCTGGCTGTGGAACGGGGTGCTTGTTCACAACGAGAAAATCCGGCGTGGTGACATCCTGGATATCACATCCAAGATCGGGACCAGAATGACCATAAAATACCCTGTCGTCCGGGTCAAAAGGGTCTCGGAAGAGCGGCAGCTGGAGCCGGTGCACCAGGAGGGAGGGTGAGCACGGAGCAAGACAGATTCCTCACTGAGGTCATTCGGGCCACCGGCCATCAGTTTGACCAGCTCGTCGTGGTTGCTGGAGACAATGGATGGTATGCCGTGAAGACCGTTCCACAGCAAGGGCTTTTCATCGTGAGACTGCGCGACGGCGTATGTTGCCGATTCTCAGCCACGTCCTATGAAGTAGGCCCGGACACGTAGAAAGGGGGCTAAGATGACCAGGAAGCGGGCCGGCGGCGCCGCCGTCGTCAACATAATAGATACCGATAAGACGGTGTCCGATACCTTAGCCGACTTGCGCCGCCTGTTCAACGATTGGGTCATAGAGGACTGGGAGCCCTTCCCTGACGACAGCGGCCCCGGCTACACGGTGCGCTTCCTCCGGGGCAAGACCTGGACCGAGATAGGCTCCAGGCTGCAGCCCACCAGGGCCCAGAACCTCCGGGTGTGCTACGTGGTGGTCCACAACATGAAGATCTGGGGGGAGCGGGGGATCACCGGCGTGGCCCAGGGGGTGCAGTTCGTGGGCGGCTTGGTCACCACCGGCAAGGACTCCGACAAGGAGAGCTACGAGACGGCCTGCGCCGTCCTGGGGGTGGAGCCGGACGCCTCCGTTGAAGAGGTGAAACGGGTCTACCAGACCAAGGCAATGTTCGCCCACCCCGACAAGGGCGGCGACGAGGAGCGGTTCAAGCGCCTTCAGAAGGCTTATGAGCACATCGTTAAGGTAAAGGGGGCGAAGCCATGATGTCAGATTCCATAGCAGAAATCGAAGCCCAGAAAGCTACGGCTCTGGCCGAATACCCCGGTCTTGCGGATGCCTTGGCCTGGTGGACGGCGACTATGTGGCCTGAACGGGCAGGGCAGCAAACCGTGTATTTCCTGACTCATCACGAGATGCCCTTCATTGTAGCTTTCATGAAAGGATGGGCTGCCTGTCTCAGAAACCGAAGACGAGCTCCACCGCTGACGGTGGAGGAGGTGGTCCCTGCCGGGCAGGAGGTTTTCCAATGAGCCAGGAGTTTCATTACAACGTGGTGGTGACTCATACGCCCGAGAATCTGGCGAAGGTCAACGAAGCTATGGGCAAAATCCTGGAGGACTGGGGGCATGACGGTAAGAGGTTGGTTGTTTTGCAGACGGTCCCCATCATCAGTGACCACCCCCTCACCGAGGAGGAGCGCCGGCTTCTTATGACAGTGAAACCGGCCGGGGCAGTTTCCATTGAGGTGGAGGAGGTGGCCCCTGCCGGGTAAAGGGACCGGCCGTGAACGAAAGGAAGCGGTAGGATGTGGCGACATATCGTAATTGAGGGCTACTGCTTCGGCGAGGGGGAGAGTGGGTCATACCCCTGCGGGCGTCCCGCTGTTTCCAGCTTCTGCCTGGCCGCCGAGATGTGTCCCTACTTCGGCCACTGCGATTCCAATGAGAGGGAGGCGGCCTATTTCGTGGCTTGGCATGAGGTGCTCTGGGACAAGCTGAAGGGTGCCGGGAGAAACCTATGGTGGATGCTGCCGTGGTATATCTGGGGTAGGTGGCACACAAAGGGGCTTGAGGAATGGCAGGAAAGCCTACCAGTCGTGGACTGCCCCGCCGAGGGCGAAAGACAGAAGAAAGCTGGGGCAGACTTCCCGGGGTGGTACAGTAAGGCAAAAGCGGAGTCGGAGGCGAAAGGTGCCCGGTAAAGGGACCGGCAAGCGGCGCACCAGGACGAGGGGAAGCCTCATTTGGGGACACGGATTCTTCCACAACGGCCGCATGGCCTGGGCGATGCCCTGTGGCGTCGGGCTCAGGTATCTCCATGGTGACTACATTCGCCCCCCGGGTTGGGAGGTCTCCCTGGTGCTGAACCGCCCCTGGGAACGAGGCCATGACGGTTACATCCGGCGCCAGAACATCCACCGGGGGAAGGCGAAGCATGGTTGATATTCCTCCTTTTGGACTCTTTGGGTATCTTTACATAGCAGCACTCTGCTGGTGTCTATATCGTGGCTGGCGTAGGTGAGGCGGCGATGACCTGCCTGGGCTGCGGCCGGGACATCCCCTGGGACGGACGGGGGTCGTTCTGCTACACCTGCACCTGCGGCGCCACGGTGTTCGTCGGGGACTCTTGCCTGACCCTGCCGGCCTCGCTGGGGTTGGGCCTGGCGCAGGGAAAGGAGCTTGCCCACCTGAGCTACTACGTGGGCCTCTCCTCGGACGCCAATGAGCTGAAACGGCATTTCATCGGCTTCCTGCGGACCCGGGGGGCTACTTGGCCGTGGGAATGCTCTGAGTGTCTGGTACAACGCTGTCCCTTCATCACCTTCCGTTGCGACAGGCCCTTTTCTCCGAATCTGGATGACAAGGCACTGGCCAAGGAGTTCTGCGGGGGCAAAAGGCACCAGGACTGCTCCCGGTACCGGGAGCTGAAGGAGCAGGTGGTGGCCATAGAAGCCACCACCGACTGACTGGAAGGAGTCTCGCATGCCCGAACGTTGGTCGGACAAGATCATCACGGAAAGCCTGGTGGACAAGATGCTGGATGACCATAGTAACGAGTGGGACCCAGCGGTCAGAGAGGCTGCCAAGCAGTATGCCCTTGAGGAAATCAAAGAGGAAAAGGAAACCTTTGCGGAGGAAAGCTGGTCTACAATGGGCACCCTTCAGCTCTATGTATGCGGCTTCTGGTTAGAAGGCTACGAACAGGGGCGCAAAGATGAAAGAACAACTTAGCCTGCCAGAGGATAGAAAAGGGGGGCTAACTTGACTGTAAAGCGGTCGAAAATGGAAGGCACTGCCCGCGTCCACTCGGAGGTCATCACCGAAGGGAACCCCAACTGCTTTACAGTGGTGAAGACCATCCTTTACAACGATGGTGAGATAGGCGTGATGCTCACAGAGGTAGATACAGACAAGGGAAAGAACGACACGGTAACTATGACCCCAGCTGTTCTGGCTCATGTTATGTGGAAGCGCCGGGGCCTCAAGTCGTATTGGACGCGGGAGAAATATCGGAAAGCGCGCGTTGAGCGGCGGATGAAGGAGCGGGAGGAGGCTACCAGTGCCAAAGCTGTCTAAGACCCATTGGGTGGATAAACTCGTTGACGCCCGCTACATTGACGCCATGCTGGACGACTACGACCCTAATATGGCGGCCGAAAGCCCGCTGAGGGTCGCAGCTCGGGCGTGGGCCGAAGAATATATCCGGCGCGAGGTAGCGCACTCTGACCCGGAAGACCGGGATGACATGGGGCAGCTGGGCGTTTACCTGTGCCTGTTCATGGACGGGTTAGATGCCGGCATGCGACTGCCAAGGGGGACAGGTGATGGAACCTGACCTGGTAGCACGTTTTGAAGCTATAAGGATGGACTGCTCTAAATGTCCCATCCCAGGAGGGGACTGCAAATGGATGGCAGACACATTCCAACACGCAGATAAGCCACCCGGCAAGGCGGACAAATGGTGCCCGCTGCTCGTCGCCATGGCAACCGTGCTGGTCTACCTGATGCCGGAGGGGAGCTGAGCGGTTGGCCACGGAGGTAAGGGAGTACTTTGGTTTTCGCTGGGTCTACATCCGGGTGGGCAAGTTGGAAGATGACTGCGAGGGGTGTTGGAGGCCCCTGCCTTGGGGAACGCCCCGCTGGAGGCGATTGACAGACCAGTATGAGCTCCAGTTGATCGACCTGCCCAGTGTTATCTGCGTAGACTGCCAGTTTGGCGTCGCCATGGCCGACTGGTATGACTTCGTGGAGGTGAACTTCCCTGAGCTTTTCAAGCGGCTGAAGGCTCCGGTACCGGTACCGGCGCCCCCGCCACACTATACCTATCGGGAGTTGGGGATGTTCGAAGCCATCGCCCGGATGACCCAAGGAGCATACCTGAGATGACCCCACAAGGGCAAGGCTTGTTCGGGGCTGTCACCTTCAGCTGCGTAGACGCCGGCCCCCGAGGAGGCATCCCCAACGGCACTGCAGTCGTGAAGGTTAACTCGAAATCCGGGGATGCCCACGTGGACGGGGACCCCGGGGTGGTCGTCGGCTCCCTGGGTCCGGTGGGGTTCAGTGAGGAAGAGGCCCGAAAGCATGGTGCGCCACCCGGGATCAACTTCGGCTACTGGGTGCTGTGGGATGACCGCCCTTCGCTGCCGGTCTTCATAGCCGGGCATCGGCTGAAAACCCCTTGACAGCCCGCCATCAGGGTAAGCTATGATGGGAACCGTTCGCCCCGAAAAGGAAGCACCCACCCCCGCCTGGAAGGGTGGGTGCCCACAGGCCACAGGAGCAACTGTGAACCGTATAGCCACGATAGACCACCGAACAGAATCTGTCAAGTTGGGGGTACCGTCATCACGGTACCCCCTTCGTTTTTAACCAGCGCCGTGCCACCCCTGGGTAAAGGCAGGATGATCTCCAGCGGCCTCAGCCGGTCGCGGCAGTACGCCGCCCTCTCATTGCTTGGCAAGGTACTCTACCCCCTGCTGGAGGCCAACGCCGACGACCAGGGCCGCCTTTCCGCTGACGCCGAAAGGGTTAAGTGGACGGTGTGCCCTAACGTCCACGAGATCCCCGCCGAGCGCATCGCGGGGCTGCTGGCCGAAATGCAGCGGGTGGGCCTGGCCATCATCTACGACGACGGCCCCGAGCCGGTCGTCCAGATAGCGCAGTGGTGGGAAGACCAGGCGACAATGCAGTGGGCGTACCCCAGCGAGTTCATGCCTGCCGGGACCTGGGACGACCGGCTTCGCTTCCGGGGAAAGAACCGGGTGATCACCATCAACTGGCCGGGGGTGACCAATAAGGTCGGAGACACCCCTCTGGATCAACTCGCCGAGGAGGTCACCGGGCCTCCCTCTTTAGGTATCGCTTTAGGTAAAGCTTTAGGTAGACGACAACATAACATAACACAACATAATATAAAAGAAGAGTATCCCCCCGACCCCCCCAAAGTGCAGGCTCCGCCTGCCCAGCGCCCGCACGCTGGGCATGGTAAAGGCAAGGAGACGAAGGAGGCCCCCCATGGTAGAGTCCCGCGGCGGCGGCTGGCAGCCGATTCGCAAGCTCCTCGACTACCCTGGAAGAGAATCGCAGGAGACGACTGAAAACAGGCCCTGCAAGGAGTGCGGCCGGGAGTTTGAGGCGGCCGTCACCGTCTACGCGCTCCGCTCGGGGCCCCGGGTCATAGGGCCTAAGCAGTGCCCGGAGTGTATCGAGCGGCTGAGGGCGGAGGAGGCCCAGCGGGTGGCAGAGGAGGCTGAGGAGGCGGGGCGGGCGCTCCTGGTGGCCCAGGCCCGGGTGCGGGAGCAGTGGGTGGAGAGCATGCCCCGCAAGTTCTGGGAGAGCACCTTCGAGAGCTGGCAGGGCCGCAGCGGGCTCACCGGGGTGGTCCGCGAATGCCAGAAGTACGCCGACGATTTCTCCCTGGAGGACGCCCACGGCTACCCCTCCCTGTGGCTGTTCTCCGAGACCAACGGGCTGGGGAAGAGCCACCTGGCCAACGCCGTAGCCCACCGGATATTCCAGCGATGGGACGGCGACCCTGGCCGGGCCAGCTGCCCGGTGCGATATGAGACCGGCCCCGGGCTCCTGGTTCGGATAAGGGCCACCTATGACAGGGGGGTGTCCGGGCTCGACACCGAAGAGAGGGTCTACCGCAGCCTGCGCGGGGTGCCCCTGCTCATCCTGGACGATGTGGGCAAGGAAACCCCGTCCGAGCACACCAGGCGGGTCTATTTCCACCTCATTGACCAGCGGTACCAGGAGGACCTGCCGGTGATGCTGTGCACTAACGTCCCCGGCGAGCGGCTGGAGGACCTGCTGGGCCCGGCCACCGCCGACCGCCTGTATGAGATGACCCAGGGCGGCCAGTGCCACACCCTCAAGGGTAAGAGCTTCCGGGAGACCCGATTCACATGAGCCATATTTACAGACATATTGCTGGGCGTGGGGAAGAAGTGTGCTGAATGACATGGATATCCTCCGCCGGGCTGGCGGGAGAGAGACCGACAGCCGCAATCATAGGGCCCGTATTGTTGGCTGGACGCACTACTCCGTGGGGGCCACCGCCGCTGACATCAAGCGGCTGCTCGAAGGTGGCATGGTGGAGATTGTAATCAGGGATGGTAGGATCACCACGTACCGGCTGACCGAGACGGGCCAGGGCCTGGTCGCCGTGGACGTAATGGAGTTGGCGAAGTCGCCTGTCCCGGCCGACTCTGTCTTGGAGGCCATGCAGCTGGTGGTGGGGTATCCTGACCTCAAGGAGGCCATCGCCCACGCGGTGGCAGCCCGGTCCCGCACCCATTTCATGCTGGAGGGGCCGCCCGCGTGTGCCAAGAGCGTGATGCTCGAGGCGGTCCGGGCGGCCGTACCTGATGCCTACATCGCCTTCGGCTCCCAGACCTCGGCCGCCGGCCTCTCCGACGCCTTGTTCGAGCGCCAGCCCTCGGTGCTCCTTTTGGATGAAGCCGATAAAATGCGCAACGATGTGTATGCCATCTTGTTGGGCCTCATGGAGAAGGGCGAGGTCCTGGAAACTAAGTCGAGGAAGACCCGGGGGGTCCAGCTGAACACCACCGTGCTGGCCGCCTGCAACGGCTCCCGCAAAATGCCTCAGGAGTTCTTGAGCCGCTTCGCCCTGCACGCGGTGTTCCCGCATTACACCCGAGACGAGTTCATCACCGTATGCCACGGCTTTCTGACAGTGGAAGGGTGCCCTGAGGAGCTCGCCGGCACCATCGGCCAGTGGGTGTACGACAATCAGCTGGGCGATGTGCGCAAGGCCCGGGCCGTGTGGAAACTCATCACGGCGCCGACTATCGCGGAGGTCATGAGGGTGGTCAACCTGATGCTCCGCTACGGCGGGAATGGCCAGACCTCCGCCCGGGAGGCCGTAGTCCCCACGCCGCGTATGGAGGGCATGTAAGATGAGTCAGCCGGTTTCGGAGTGGCCACCCAGGGATAACCCCTTGGTCGCCGTCTCTTTTCACTTCCAGGACGGGGTGGCGCTGCAGTTGAGCGCGGGCCAGCCGGTTCCGCAGATAGATGCCATGAGAGCTGTGGGAAGGTTAGCGGCATCGCTTGGCTGGCCCGTGGATTTCACGCTCCCCGAAAGCGGCGAGCCAGGTGGTAAGGACACCTCGTAAGGCCAGGGTCAAGAGCCGGGGTGTGTTTTACATGCATAACGGCCAGAAGGCTTTGCCCATGGCGCGTCGGATTGGATTGCTGTACCGGGAAGGGGCCTACCTCCCGCCACAGGGCTGGGACGTGGTGGAGGCCCTGGACGGTTGCTGGTGGATAGACACCGAAGGCAACATAGTGCGGCGGGAGCTGGCGGGGGCCGTGGTGGCCGGCTGAGAGAGGAGGGGAAACCGTGGACGAATATCATAGGAAACAGATTGCCATCTGGCTGGCGGAGTGGCCCGTGGGGAGCCGGGGGCTGCAGTGGGCCACTGGGGGAAAACGGCGGGTCACAGTCGAGGCGCACGAGGTTAGGACCGGTGGCTGGCCCGCTCTGCGCCTGAGAGACGAGCTGGGGAACAACCGGTGGTGCTCCTACGGCAACCGCAAGGCCTTGGTGCCGGAGCCAGAGGACTCCCGTGGTTGAGCATCCGACGGGCGTGGCCAGGGTGGAGAGGGGCGACTGCCCGCTGGGGGCCCACAGCATCATGGGATGCATGTTCTGCTCCGTTGGGCACATGCTTGAGTGCCACCACCCCCACAGCTGCGAGGAGGCCAACTGCTCCCACAACCAGGAGATGGAGGCGGAGGCAGAGCTCTATCCGCCCGAGGAGGAGATACCTTGAACCGTGGTTGTAAATTCAGTCTTTGTAAGGTGGGATGGAACAACGATAAACACCAGTATGAGCCTGGGGAGACCATCTATGAAGGGCCTTGTAGTGTGGAGGTGACCCCTGGTGAGATTAAGGCCTCTCTACTTCCAGGGATAGATGTATCTGCCGGGGAATACTATCTGGTTTTCCCTCTTGATGATGAACAACTACATGCCTACCAGGTACCAGTGGAACAGGACATGATGCTTCGCGGCATCCATATAAGGATGGAGGCGGAGGCAGAGCTCTACCCGCCAGAGGAGGAGATGCCATGAAGATGAGCGAGGTGTTCGCCCTGTATGAACGCTGCACGGAGTTGGGCGACGGGCTCCTCTTCGACCCCGACTGCGGGGGCTGCCCCCTGAACGCGAGGCTGGGCGACCCGGCACAAATAGATGAGGTTGGCCTGGCCTACACCATCCAGCCCTGCTCTTTTCTGCAAGCGGTGGACTTAGCACTGACAGACGTGCCGGTACCGGCAGTCATGACAGAATACCAGGAGGAGGTGGCCGGATGAAGCGGTTCATATCCACCAGGGCGACCATCAACGGCCCGGTGTGGGAGGTGTGGGAGGTGTGCGACAACCAGGAGACGGGGGATTTCCTCCACGTGCGGCGGTTGCAGAGGGGGAGCCGCAGCGGCCCCCAACCCTTCGCTGTCAAGATAGACCTTTTCAGGCCGGAGTGCTTTCAGGAGGTTCTGGGGGACCTGTTGCAGAGGCTGCCGGTCAGCGAAGAGCCCGCAGCTGGAACTTGAGGGGGCCGGGCCCGGTGAGGTGGCCCGGCTTAGAGAAATGTAGAGGAGGTGACCGGATGAAGCGGTTTTTGTCCACCAGGGAGACCGTAAACGGGACGGTGTGGGACGTGTGGGAGGTCTGCGACCACCAGGAGACGGCTGACTTCCTCCACGTGCGGCGTGGTGAGCTGGTGACCCTCGAGGGCCCCTTGCCCTTCACTGGCCGAGCGGAGTGCTTTCAGGTGCATCTGGAGGACCTGATGAAGCCCCCGCCGGTTAAGGGCCTGCCGGTTAGCGAAGCCGTCCGTGAAACCTGAGGAGGCCGGGTCCGGTGAGGAGGCCCTGCTTAGAGAAATGTACAGGAAGGGGGAAATAAGTCGAACCCCCACCGGCATCTACATAATCCCATCCCAGGAGTGGTTAGACCAGATGGGCCATGACCTTGTGATACGGATTATGGACGATGAATATGTGAAAGACCTTCTCGCTGCGGGGGAGCTGGCGAGAAAAGAGGGCCGGGCTGTCGCCATCTTGCGAAATGGGTCAATGGTTGTCCTACCGATAGTCAGGAAGCTTGAGGACTCTGGTGGGCCTACTCATGGGGTCATCCGTGTCAGAAAGTCTACCGGGTACTGGGACGAGGAGGCCGGGCATGGAGCTTGAGCGAGCCAGGGCGATAGCGACGGCGCTGGTGAAGGAGCTGGAGCCCTGCTGCAAGAAGATGACCATGGCCGGCAGCATCCGCCGGGAGCGGCCCCTGGTCAAAGACATCGACCTGGTCCTCATCCCGGCCAACCAGGGGCAACTGGCGGTCAAGCTCCACGAGCTGGGGTGCCGCATCGGGGGGCCGAAGCTCCAGCGTTTCCAGTATATGGGGGCCTCCGTGGACCTCTACCTGGCCAATGAGGAGACCTTCCCCATGCTGCTACTGGTGCGCACCGGCAGCGCAGCATTTAACCGCGACCTGGCTATGAGGGCGAAGGCCAAATTGCTGCATTTCGCTGCAGACGGCCGGGGGATCCTCAAGGATGACCAGCGGGTGGCCTGGCGGTCCGAGGAGGAGATCTTCGGGGCCCTGGGGCTGCCCTACATTGAGCCATCCATGAGGGAGCGGCTGTGACACCGCATCACGGGTTCAAGATGCCGCACTGGAAGTTCGAGGGGACGGACGAGATGACGGGCTTTCCTATGGACAGGTTCTGTATCGCCCGGCGCTATCACATCATCGTTACCAGGCATGCCCTTGCCCCCGGCTGGCACATCTCGGTTCGCCCCTGGTGCTCCGACCGCCGCCAGACAGTGCTGCGGTCGATTTGGGAGGCGGATGTGCGCCTGGCCTTCGCCCGCCTCGGGGTGGATTTCTTCGAGCTGGCGGTCAACGAGCTGGGGCATTTTCACTTTCACGAGTGCCCAGAAGGGTGTACTACGGTCCCCGGCGGCGTTGTACACCAGGCGCCCCGGCAGGGTTATACTGAAAGGCATATTGCGGGAGGTGACTGATGGAACCCTTGGACATACCCCAGCTCCTGGAGAAGACCAGAGATTTTCCCCCAAAGCTCCGGCCCCTCATGGCCGTCTTCGGGACCCTGCAGGGCGCCCTCTCCCTGCTCTTCGGCGAGGAGGTGACGGTGCGGCTCGTCAGCCAGGAGGCCTCCAAAGACGTGGGGGTCACACCCTCACCCTATGGGGAGGTGACGCGGGAGGTGGAGCTGGTGGCCGGGGACAGGGTGGTGGCCACGGCGACCAGCCACATACGCTGCACGGCCATGGTGCAGGCCTTCCTCCAGGACATCCTCGAAGGCAAGATGGGCATCGGCCAGCTGCTCACCAAGCACGGGCTCAACTGCCAGGCGGCCCTGTTGGACTGCGGGCAGGGGGATAAGGGGATTTTCTGGCGGATCTACCAACTGCAGGGTCCCGGGGTCTCCATCAGTATCCGCGAGTACTTCGCCAGGGAGATGTATGTCTGAAGAAAAGGCAGGGCTGGGCGCCGGCAGAGCAGCCACCGCCTGGTACATCATCCCATCCAATAACTACCTGGCCAGGTGGGTGAACACCATTCATCTTCCCTACACCGTATGGCACCTGAGCTATGTGGTCTTCGGCGCCGCCCTGGCCCCGGCCCTGCGCTGGGATGTGCTGGGGTGGGCCCTGCTGGCCTTCTTCCTCGGCATGGGAGTGGCCGCCCATTGTTTAGACTTGCTCATGGGTGACCCCCTGGCGCTGCGCCTGCCCCGGTGGCACCTGGTGGTGGTGGGCGCATTAAGCCTCTTCCTGGCAGGTATGGTGGGGTTGGCCAACCTCTACTGGGGCAATGTTCCCGAGTGGATGTTCTTGCTGATAGTAGCGGGTATATGTATCGTCACCTGCTACAACTTGGAATGGCTGGGTATGCACGGCGACGCCCAGTTCGCCCTCTTCTGGGGGGTCTTCCCCTTCGTGGTGGGCTACCTGGCCATGGGGGGCGGATCCCCCCTCATACTGGTCATCGGCGGCGCCTACTGTTTCCTGACCTCCTGGGCGCAGCGGGTGCTCAGCACCCGGGCCCGGTACCTGAGACGAAAAGTGCGGAATGCCACAGTCTGGATCTCGGAGTGGGGGGGGTTCGCCCAGGATCCGCCGGGCGGGGCGATCCCCTGGCTCCTGAAGCCTGTTGACCAGACCCTCATGCTAATGTCCCTTGCCATGCCGGCGATGGCAGGGATACTATTACTTTGGCGTCTGGAGGTCTAAAATGAGCACTGAGAAGGCGGCTGGGGCGGAGGAGGCCACCAGGTGCCGCGAAATGTACGACAGGTTGGGTCGCCTCACACTCATGCGGCTCCAGGACCATGTGAGCGAGGACCCCTCGCGTCGGTTAAAGTTTCTGACTGATATTGAGAACGGTAGGGTGCTGGCCCGGGTGGAGCTCAACGCCTTCAGCCGGATTCTTACCGAGGTCCTGGGTGTAGAGGGCAAAGTCTTCCTGCGCTACCTGACTGAGGAGCTGGAGGCCGAGATCAACCGGCTGGTGGAGGAGCTACAGGTGAAGGGCTGGGATGGAATGGGGAATCCGGTGCGGGGCAGGTAAAATGACTTCTGCCAGGGCGGTCATGCTTAAATGCGCCGCCACCAATGTGGCCTACATGCGGGCCTCCCCTGCAGGCCAACAGGGCTACGGCGCCCTGGTCAAGCTCTACCAGAGCATCGCCGGAGCGAGCCTGAACTGTGCCCGGGAATGGGCGGACGACAACTCCTGCCCTCCTCACCAGCCGGCTGTTGACGCCTTCTGGTGGGCGGTGGCCGTCTGGGCCGTCCGTTTCACCACCGATGTGGTGGGGTGGGCAGCTCCACCCAGGGAGGGCCTCCTCCTCCAGGAGGTACAGGAGGTCTTCACGCGTCCCCATATCGAGTTTGCCAACTGGCTGAGGCCCGTGCTCCAGAAGGACCGCGTTTCCGCATACCCCTTCGTCACGGCATGGCCCCCCAACCCGGGGCTGATGATCCTGGCGCATGATATTGCCTGGACATGGAAGACCATCCGGCTAACCGCCCGGTGGGGCCTGGGCGCACACTTGAAGGAGCTGCCCGCCTTCGGGCAGGCCCTTCTCCTGATGCGCCGGCTAAAGCGGGGGCCGCGGGACCCGGTGGCCAATGCCTTCCTGGGATCTGACCTTGTGTTCTTCCGGAGACTCTTCCGGCATTTTGACTTCAGCCCCGAGCTGAGGGGAGTACTGGACCGCTTCCTGGCTGCGGCGGATGTGCAGACAGGCCAAGACTGAAGGAGGTTCTCATGGTACAACGGCAAGGTTTACCCCTGGCGGCGGCACTGACGCCGCTGCGCATCGGGCTGGGCCTGATTTTCCCCGAGACGGTTGTCCAGCTCCGCCAGGAGCTGCGGGACCTGCTCCAGGAACGAGGAGCGCAGTTCACCAAGTTTGAGACTGGCTACGCTCCCTTTTCCCCGTTCCTGCCCGGGGCATACTTTTACGACTGCAGCACTTGCGATTTCTTCCAGAAGGAGAGCGCGGTGGTTGCGACCTGCGAGGCCGTGGAGGGCCAGATTGCACCGTATGCGTGGTGCATTTTGTGGGCCCCAACCAAGGAGGATGTCCCTTTCTCCTGGATGGCCAGGGCGGTGGCGCTGTGATGCTGGGGCTGGAGGTTGCCCAGTTGCTGGCCACCCCTGAAGGGCGGCGCCTGGTGGCCACTCTTGGTAGGCTGGTGCAGAGCCAGGGGATCCCCCTGAAGGAAGTAATGAGCCAAGCCATTACCCACATGGAGCAGATAGAGGCCCTGGCCCAGCGGTCGGGGAAGAGCGTCAAGGAGGTGGCCGACGAGTCCCTGGGCCTCTACGAGGGGAGATTGTGACAGGGGAGGTAGATCTGGCGGCGGCCTGGCCCTGGCTGGCTGCCCTGGGCCTGGCCATGGTCCTCCGCCTGGAGGGCCGCCGCGGTGCTACGCACCTGCCATCGGGCCTGCGTCATACCTGGGTCCAGGGGCTTGCCTGTGTGCTGGTCAGGGCATTGTTCGTCCTCCCGGGCTTTCTGGGCGGGGAGTGGTTCCTGGCGCTGGTGGGGTTCATTGTCCTGGGCCAGGTCTGGACTGGCTGGGATATAATGTGTGAGGACCTGCGCCACCACCGGGACGATGGGCGGGGCCTCTTTGAGCATGAGACAGAATGCGTGATGGCCGGTGGCCACCGGGACACGTTTCTGGAGAAACGTGCTGCCCATCATCACTGACCTGGCCTTACTCCGGCAGCCCTGCGCCTGGGTGCTGGCTGAGACTCCCATCGACAACCTGGTGCGCGACCTCTTCCGGGAGCTGCAGGAGCACGGGGCCCAGGGCCTGTCAGCCAACCAGATCGGGCCCCATCTCCGGGTCTTCGTCATGGCGATGAATGAGCAGCCCCCTATCTGTCTGGTCAACCCCGTCATCCTCAAGGCGAAGGGGCACCAGACCTTTGAGGAAGGGTGTCTCTCGCTCCCGGACCAGTTCTACGTGGTGACCCGGGCCATGATGGTGGTGATCAGGGGCGAGGACCAGCACCGCCAGGCGGTGAAGCTCCGTTTTTCCGGCCCCGGGGCCAGGACGGCCCTGCACGAGTATGACCACCTCGGCGGCCGGCTCACAATTGATGTGGGGAAACCCTTGACAGGGCCGAGACCGCAACGTGTCAGAGCAAACCCCCCTTCGTTGATGTGGGGGAACCCTAAACTGCCAGATAGGAACCCTTAAGTAATTTTGGTTTCGTGAGCGCCAACCATAAAGGGGGATGCCCTTGATGTTTTGCCCGGTTATCAATGGCGAGTGCCAGGGCAGCACATGTGCCAAATGGATGCCCGACAGGGAGACCTGCTATGACCAGGTGGTGGCTCAGGAAACGAGCCAACTTTATCGGATGCTGGGCCAAATGGCGTCGATGATAAAGCTGCAGAGTGTAGTCTGGAGCCTGCAAATGAGGCAACTGTCGCAGGACCCGAGCATCCCACCGGAGATAAGGGAGGAGGTCGCAAAAGCAAAGGATGTCGAGACTGTGGACAAGCTGCTCAGGGCTGCCGGGCTGATATGACGGGGGGGCGACTGCGGGCGGTGGCCATCCTGCCCGAGGGCGGGGTGAGGCGGTTCCGGAGCCGCCAGCAGCTGGAGGCCTTCATGAGCAGGGGGAAATTCCTTGTAATCACCATCGGCAGGTCGGACCGGGCCGCCGTGGAAGAGTGCCAGGCAATGGGGAGGAACATCGGCCGCCGGGGGGGTGACATCGGCTCCCCGAGGTGATACCCTACCCCTGAGGGAAGCGGGTGGACGAACTTAGCCGAGCACTTCTTCAAATCATCGTCACCTTGGTCAGCGTCATCGGGACTCTGGTGGCCACCTTTCTCTTCTACCTGCCCCGCCGCGACCGAAACCGGAACCGGAACTCTAACCCAGGCCATAACCCGGGCCATAACCCGGGCGAGGGCTCTGCCCTGGAGGACTTGCTCCGCGAGGTCAGGGATGCCGCCAAGGAAACCTCTGAACACCATGTCCGCGAGGAGCAGCTATGGGCTGAGTGGGCGAGAACCTTTGTGCGGTTAGAGGGGAGGAAGCCGTAATGACCGAAGAACAGATAGCCGAGCACCTGCAGCGCGTCAGCGGCCTGCTCATGTCCCTGGTGGGCGAGGCCGTCCAGCTCGGGCTGACCGCTGTGGCGCATGACCTGGAGGCAGCCAAAGACTCCGTGGGCAGCGCCATCCGCCTGGTGGAGCCACCCACCCCCGGACTAACCCCTGACCCTGTGGGGTTCGCTGATGGCGTTCGCCGGGATATGGGACGGCTCCGCGGGCTACGACCTTAAAAGCGCCATGGCCACCTTCTTCCCTGAAGTAGTCAGACCAAATCTCGCCGCTATTCAAACGGCATTCACCGGGCGGCTCTATTCGTGGGATCTGTTCTCCCTGTACCGGGCCGTCTCCGGAGAATACCTGACCTATGCATCCGTCATTGGTGCTGGGGTAGGGCTAACCATCCAGAACGATGTTATCTCCTTCCTGGGGGCGTTTGGACCCTTCGGGCGCTTCCACTATGTGGGAGACATCTACTCCGCTGCCTGGAACGAGCAGATCGAGCGAGACCTACGGCCTCTTCAGGTGGTCAGTGAGGGCTTCTGGGAAGGCTGGCAAAGGTTCACCCAGCTGCTGAGGCAAGATGCCGAGGAAGTCGGGGAGCCGCTCAAGCTCCCCGGGCTCAGCTATACGCTGCCAAAGGTAGAGATCGACCCCGCTGGCCTCTCCGCCCCGGACCGGTTCCTCTACGCCATCTACAGGGGCGATGTGGACTCCATGGAGGACCTCCTGCGCCTGCTGACCCAATACTTGCCGGAGACGGTGGCCACCATCCCCCTGTTCTTCCAAGACCTGCAGGGGATGTTCGGCCTCTATGCTCAATGGGTGAGGGAGCGGTTCCTGGCGGAGCCGGCACCTGCCGGCGCCAGGATCATGGCCAAGGTTATCCTGCTGGCCGACTATCGCTGGTTTCTCCTGGCCGGGGACCTCCTGGCCATAGCGGAGCCCACCTTCAGACAACCGGGCTTCTCCAGCGGCATCTCACGTGTAGGCGCTATGCTTCGACAGGAGGCTGAAGCAATAAGTGTCCTGCCCGGGTAGCCGCCTGGGGGGCAAAAAAGGGGGGCAAACCCCCGCGGGCCTGCCCCCCCTTTCAGTGCGGGCTCGTTCTCTTTACCGGCTCCCTGCCCCCCGGTGTTGCCCAAACGGTAAACCGGTCATCCGGTTTATCACGACTATCACCCCCTTTCCATCACCTGCCCGCAGTAGGGGCAGGGGCCCATTTCTCCCTTGGCCTCAGAAACAAAGGCACTAAAGACATTGTCCCATATGGCGCCCTTCTCCGGTGACTTCTCTGGAAGGTCTTCGTACCCCAGCTTCTTAAGTAGCAAGTCTCTCTCGCGGCCCCAGCCGAACCAGGCATCGCGGTGCTCTGCGCACAGATGATGGTCGCCTGCCTTGACCCGGCGAGGATGGCCGCTCTTCCACTCCTCAGGGGCTCCACACACTTCGCACGGGAATTCTTTAGCTTTTGCCACGGCTCACCTCCTTTCTGGGGTATTTAGTTCCAGGGTGGCTCCCTGTAAGACTCCTGAAAAAACTGGGCGGCCTTCTCACACAGCGCCATCCCCATGATCTGGTTCGAGGGCGGGTCCCAGCCGCGGAGGTTTCGCCACCCGAGCTTGTGGAACGTCCTGGCCACCGCCCTCCAGGTCATATGGCGCTCAACGCGAACCTTTCGCACTACGGCGGCCTGCTTCGGGGTCATGCCCTGGACGAGCTGGGTGAACTCCTCCATTCTGTCATCGGCCTTGGTGGCGTACTCGAGGAATTGTTCAAAAGTAAGGGGGACGCCGGCACGTTTTTCGACGGAGACATGGAGCTGCCTGTATTTCTCCGGCTCACCCTCTTCGAGCTGACGCAGCATCTCCCGCGAAGTAATGACTACCACACGGTAATTGCCGCCCTGGGAAACTTCCTCGATGATCTCCTCGTCGGTGGGATCCCTCCGCCCGCCGGGCTCCCTCACCCACCTGTCGTCAGTGACCAGGAAGGCAGGTTCTACTTCATCCACTGATCCACTCCTGAAAGAGCTACGACTATTGTATCAAGGGGGCCTGGGCCGTTGCTCCGCTTATTACCATTGCACGGTCATGGGCATCAGCACGGTATGGGGCGTGCCCCGGTGAGCGAAGGTTATCGGCGCACCCTCGGGTTCCGGGAGGGTCATGGTGACGCTGCCCTCCTTGCCCTTGAAGTACGTCAGGAGGTAGGTGATGTTCATGGCCGTCTTCCCCGGACCGTTGCTCTGGACCCGCACTGGCACCATGGTGTCGCCGATATCCACAGCCTGGGCGGAAATCTGAAGACTGTCTCCCTCCCACTTGAAACGGACGATGCCCGCGCCGTCCTTGGCCTTGCCCTTGACCTGCTGCAGGGCGCGGAGCATGTCGCCGGCGTCAGCGGTGACACTGGCCGCATGCTCGGTGGGGATGAGCTGGTTGAAATCGGGGAAGTTCCCCTGGGTGAGCTTGCATAGCAGGGCCACCCGGCCGAACCGCATCTGCAGCTTCTCTTTTTCCCACTCCAACCGGATGAGCCTCTTTGCCAGGGCCACCTGTGCCGGGTTCGAGGCAGCCGATAAATCGGGCGAGGCTGCCCTCTTCCACAGGTGTGCCAGGAGCCGCACCGCCCGGGCGGGCAGTAAGAGGTTCCCCTCCCCCGGCAGCCGTCCCGGCACCCCCTCCCAGGATAGGATGTAGCCGTCGGCGGCCACCACCTGGACTTTGTCCCCCATGGTGAGACACAGGCCGGTGAGCACCGGCCTTTCGCTTTCGGTAGCGGCGGCGGGCAGTACTGCGGTCATGGCCCGAACCAGGGCATCACCCTCCAGCACCCCCTGGTGCTCCAGCTCGTCCGGCTTGCTGAAAGGGACGGGTGGGAAATCGTCGAGGGCCGGCACCTTGAAGTTGCTCTGCATGCGATCCACGGCGATGGTGACCGTGCCGTTCTCGTACGTTATGTGGGCGGACAGGTGCCCCGGGGCGTAGCCCAGGAACTCCAACGCCGCGTGGGGGGGCAGCAGCATCGCTCCCTCGACCTGTGGCAGGGCTACGGCAACTGCCACATCCAGGTCGGTAGCGACTATCTGGCCGTCACCCAATCGCACGTGGTTGACGACCGCCAGTGGGGCCTTCCGGGGCACCGCGGGGATCACCAGGTCCAGGGCCTCCCTGAGCGCAGCTACGCCGACCTCAAGGACCTGAGCCTGGGCTTCCGGGGGTGTGCCGCTCCCCGGCTCCTTCTTCTCTTTCTTAGGCATAGTTACCCCTTTCTCCAAGAATCTGTAGCTTTTTTCTCCAAGAATCTGTAGCTTTTCCTTCGGCCCCGTCGACCTCGGGGCCGTTTAGGACTCACTCGAACATCCGTGGGGTCGGTGCCGCGGGGGGTCTCGATGCCCGGCCCGCCGGCTTGCCTGGTGCTGGTGTCGCCGGCGGTGGCGCTGGCGGCCCCACATACTTGGGGTTGCGGGGGCTGGTGGCCCACCGCTCCCTGGCCCGGGCCAGCACCCCCGGCACGGCCGCCAGCAGTTCCTCCAGGGAGGCCGTCTCCAGGGTCTCCACCACCGGATCGGTGTTTGTCCCCTGGATGCCGACGATGGCACGGGTCCCCCATATCTGGAGCACCACCTTCAACTCCGGGGTGGTCTGGGGGGACTCGGCGGTGGGGGCCTCGGCGGCTGTCTCCTCCGCCTCCGCCTCCACCTCCGCCTCCGCCTCCGCCTCTTCCTCCCCTTCCACCGGGTTGGCGCCTTTGTCCCCTTCCACCGGGTTGGGGCCTTTGTCCCCTTCTACCGGGTTAGGGCCTTTCTCCTCTTCCATGGTAATCACCTCCTTTCCAGCTTATTTACGGGTATCCCCGTTAGCCTCGATACCGCCTCTGGTGTCGGGCTCATCGTGTAGAGGCCTGTCGACTCCAGCTGCAGGAAAAGCTGCCACCAGGTCAGCCTCCCCTCCAGGAGCCGGCGCACTGCCTCCACCACCATGGCGGCCATGAACTGGTTTATGGTGGGCCCCTGCTCCCCCACCGCCACCGCCTCGGCGCAGTCCTGCTGGGGCCGTGCGGGAGTGACCAGCAGCTCCGGGCGCACCTGGGTGGGCAGGGGCAGGGCGTTGACTACCCCCTCCTCCGGGTGGAAGGACCAGCCCGTGCGGAGCGTTTTCACGGTGGAATTGCCCACCAGCACCTGGCCGAACTCCTCTCCGTTGCCGGCGTCCACCCACCACTGGGAGTAGGACACCAGGCCGGCGATGGTGGAGCGGGCGGCGGCGTTGTCCACGCAGCCCACCAACAGGGAGCACTCGTCCACAGCCCTGTGCCCAACTCCACCTGGCAGGAGGGGGAGGATGGAGTATGCTATAGGGCGTCTGTGTTTTCTGGCCAGGCGTTCCGCCAGGGCCTGGGACTTGAAGCGGCCCAGGTCCTCAGGGTAGAAGTTCTGCCGGCCCAGGTTGCGCTCCTCCACCCGGTCCCCGTCTATGAGGATCAGGCGGATATCGGGGTGGCCAGCCAGCAGCCGAGCCATCCCTTCGGCGGCGAAGCTCCCGGTGCCGCCTACACCGATTAGTGCAATGCCGTTGTGGTAGCTGCCGAACTTATTGCTCAGGCGGTAATCCAATCCCCTTCCCCCTTAGGAAATCCAGCAGGTACTCCGGCGAGCCCGGCAGCCACCTGTTGCCATTCCATTCATCAGTCAGCACCCTGCGCTGCGGCTCAGGCAGAGCAAACAGAGCGCGCCGGGCCTGGCGCCACAGCGCCGCCTGGTGGCTCCTCATGTGCTGCACAGAAAGACGGACGCTTTCATCTACCCGGTTGAGTCGCTCCTCTGCCGTCTCCGTCTTCCACTGGTCGGCGAACATGGGGTATTTCGCCTTCTGCGTCTCAAGGGTTTTCTCAGCCCGCATCAGGCGCCGCCGCGTATGCGACCTTGCTATGGGTTTCGGGTACGGAGCGAACCTCAAAACCGCCAGTCACCGCCAGGCGCTTTCGCCTCCTCGATCCAGGGCGCCAGCCCAGCGAGCACCTCCCGGAGCTCCACCGGGGCATGGTAGCCGTAGATGCAGAGGCGGACCCCGGCCGCCGGCACCAGCCGGTCCAGCTTCCCCACCACCACCTCCAGCAGGAAGCCCAGGTCGTCCCCGTCGTCGGTGGCGCTGAAGAACGCCCCCATGCGGCCGTGGGAGTGGAGGCCCACCACGGTGTTGGGCACCTTGTCATAGACCACAGAGGTCGCGGTCCTCTCCTGCGCCGGCCACACCAGCTCGTATTTCTCCCCATCCCAGGCGATAGCGGCGTAGCCCTCCAGCTCGGACCGGGCTGAGAAGGCATCCATCGCCAGGGAAAGCAGGTGGGCGGGTATGCGCCCGTGGCGGAGCTCCAGCCGGGGAAGCAAGGGGTGCAGCCCCCTCACCATGAGGGACGATAGCTGGATGCGGGCCTCCAGGAGGGGGTTCTCCGCCTCCAGCCACAGGCCGTTGCCAGCCATGATGTAGGTGTAGACGCTGCCCCGGGTACCGATATCCCCCCCGCGGGTGAGGACGATGTATCCGACCAGGCCGGTGGCCACCTATCCCCTCCGTCCCAGACGGAGCGTGTGGATGCCGGAGATTTCCTGGCGTGTGCCCGGCTTGACGCATTTGCGCCCTATCTCGACCCCGCAGGTGGGGCAGGTGACGCGTAAAAGAGGGTGGGGCTCATCAGCAGCCGAGTAGCGGGCCCTATGAAACCCATGGAAAAGCCTGCCCGAGGGGTAGCGGCAGGGACACCCTGGCGCCGCGTTGCACTGGGGGCAGCCTACATCCTTAGGGTTTTGTGGCATCGGGCACCTCCTTCAAAAAGGCCAGGGCTGCGTTCAAGTCCGAGAACAGAAGCTCCTGGCACTGCGGGCAACGGAAGTCTCCCTGCCCGAAGGTTTCAAAGCTCGTCTCTTCGTATGAGGGGCAGTCACCGTCCAACGTGAGGTCGTAGAAGTGGACCTCGGCGACCCGGTTGACCAGGAGAACCACCTCACGGTCGCACTTCGTGCACTTAGGCATCTCGGTTACCTCCTTTCATGTCAGTACTCGTCGGGGAGGAGTATGGTGGTGGAGCTCCGGTCGGCCTCGGTGATGACCCAGAGCTTGACGCCGCTCTGCAGGTTGTAAACGGAGAAGACCCTGGCTCCAGTCTTCAGGGCCTCCTCGTTGGCCTTCCGGTCATCGGGGGAGAGATCCCCCCAATCCCCGTTGGAGTGGCGGCGCAGCAGGTCGACCAGACCCGCCCGGAATTTGCCTGTGGTGTCTTGCTCCGCCAGGTCACTCACGCCCCTCGTCATGACTGTGCGGCCCATTGCTAAGGCCATACGTCCTCCTTTATATCTCCCCCATCACCTGCTCCACTGTTCCCAGTAAAACCATGTCCCGGATGGGGTAGCTCTTCTTCCCGTCCAGCTCCGCCCATAGGGTCAGCAGGCCGTCGGGGTACTTCTTGGACCTGCCCGAGGTGTGTCCCGCGTCGCTGAAGAAGGCCGTGAAGAACTCCTCGGGGTGCTGGCCCACATCCTGCCCGTACTGATGGGTGCCGGTGCAGCTCCCGCCATTGATGAAAAGGTTCAACAGGGGAGCATGGTAGAGGGGATAGTTGAGACCAGCCGGCCGCCTCTTGGCAGCGAAGACCCGGGGCGGCTTCCCCGCCGAGCATACGAAGACCAGCCCGGGCATGGGCAGGTTGAAGCGCTGGGGGGGCTTGAAAGCTTCCACCACCAGGGCCGCCTGCCACACCCGGGGACTCCGCCACAGCGCCACCTCCTCCCCTTCCGGGCCCATGCTCCACCACAGGGCTCCCTCGGGGAGGGCCCCGCTGTGGAGGCGAATGTCCTTGGTGAAGGCCCTGGCCACCTCCAGGGCGGAGACCACCCGAACTGTGGTGCCGTTCTCCCCGAACTGGTGCAGCACGATAGTCTCCTGGAAGATGTCCAGCCGGAGGATCAGCTTGTCAGGGGGCACATCCAGCCCTTCCGGCAGGGCCCACCGGAAACCGGGCTCAGTTGTCGTCGTCTTCTTCTTCGGCATCATCTCCTTCCAGCGGCAGCCGCATCTGCTCCGGCGGCACCGGCGCAGCCTCGATTGCCCCCAGGAACCTCAGCAGGCGGGCGAAATTGCCCTTCAGGTCCTCCTCCAGCCAGCTGAAGAAGGTCACCATCCGGTCTTGCATCTCGACCGCCTTGCGCCATTCCTGGGTGAGGTTATCCACATGCTCCCGGTCCCAATCCGGCGGATTACTCCAATACTCCTCCCCGGTGACGTCCAGGAAGTCGTTGTTGGTCGTGTGGCAGATGTGACGGGCGCGGTCCAGCAACCCCTCATACTTGCTGCCGGGCAGCACCTGCTCCAGGTATTCCAGGGAGTACCCCTTCCCGGGGATACGGCCCAGGAGCTCCTGAGAGACGTGCTGCGCCGCCGCCTCCAGTATGGTGACTCTTACCCCCTCCTCCCCTATCCCCAGCTCCTCCTCGAAGTCCACCAGGAGGGAGGACAGGAGCGCGGAGGGCCTCTCATCGCACAGGCAGTGGTAATCGTCATAGTCGTACCCGTGCACATCGAGGGGGATGCAGCGCATCAGGTCGCTCAGGGACTCGTTACCCCCCGAGAACATTTGCTCCGCCAGGGGGAAGTAGGGCTCCGAGAAGCGATGGGCGAACGCCATCACCATGTTATCGGGGCTACCCGCCTGGAGGATCTCCTGCCTCTGGTCGGGCAGGTACTCGTCAACCAGGCGCAGAAACTCCTGGTAGGTCTCGACGTCCTCCACCTGCATGGTCAGGCTGGAGAGGCTGCGGGGCCGGGCGCCGCGGAGGGCGTCGGCCAGGCGGTTCAGCGGCCCTTCGCCAGCTTCTCCAGCGCCCATATCAGATTCTGCGTTTCTGTAATGTAGGCCCTGGCCTCCTGGATGGCCGCCTCGATGTCGGCGGCCATGGGGAGGGCCAGGTCAAGGTCGAAGCGGCCGTCGGGCCCCACACACCGCCAGGCCAGCTCCACCAGGACCAGATGCTTCTCGGGGGCCTGGCCCAGGATGCGGGCGACCTCAGCAGCGTCCATTACCCAAGCTCTTCGCCCTTGTCCAGGCAGACCAGAGCGTTGCCCACGATGGAAACTCCCGGGGCCCCAACGAGCTCGGTCGCTAAGTTGTTGGGGGGCAGCTCCTTGAGCTTGCCCTCCTCATCGATGATCATGACGAAGCCCCCGGCGAGATTAATGTTCTCAACCCAGCCGCCATCCATAGCAGCCTGGAGCTCCTCCAGGGTGAAGTACTCCCCCGCCGGCGAGCAATCCACCATGGTCCCGTCAGGCTTTAGTATCTTGTGCACATAGGGTTTGGCGTCCATCTCTATCCCCCTTACCCTTTTGTTCCAACCCGGCGCACGAACTCGTAGACAGTGTCCTCCCCCCGCTGGGTGGTGCGCACTTCGGCGGTGGCCACCTCAGGGAAGAAGGAGGCGAAGGTCGCCTTCACCTCCTCCACGGAGAGGGATGGGTCCGGATCCGGGTGCTCCCTGCCGTCGTAGACGAAGAATCTCGCCATTGTCTATACCCCCTTTCTGTCGTTTAAATGTATCTTACCCAGACTTCCCCTGTGATTAGCGCCTGAAGTTTCGTGCGAATTAGGATCGGCAACGCAGCATCGACTTTACCGGTATACGGTTCCCCAGTGACAAACCCCACTTGCTCAAGCGCCTCACGGATGGCAGCTTCAGCACGCTCGGGTCGTTCCCAATGAAGGACCTCTATTTTTAGCCTTGCCATCTGGTCACCTCCTTAATGGGGGACCTCTACGCCGGCTTATGCGTAATGTCTCGTTGGTCGGCAGTTCTACCGGCCAATCGTCCATGCTACCCAGCACCACCAGGGGGAGGGCCGAGACGAGTGTGTAGCCCGGCTCGGCAAAGTCCTCGTCGAGCATGCCCGCCTCACTCAGGACCACATACTCGCCCTGCTCCATCCCCGCTCCGGAACGGAAGTAGAGTAGCTTCGCCTCTGGCATCTTCACCTCCTTTCTGTCGTTTAAGTGACAACTTAAGTGGTAATTTAGCCACTGCAGTTGACGTCTTCTGTATTGAAATCCACCGGGTCGGCACTCCAGCGGGGCCAGTGGTTCAGATGGATTACCAGCATGTAGAGCTGCTGCACCCTGGAGGGCCACCCGTTGCGTCCGCCGGTGTTGATGGAGAACATTACATGCCAGCGGCCCAGCGCGGCGGCGAATTCCCACCCGAGTAGACCCACCTTTAGCAGTGGGATCATGTTACTCCCAGAAACTACTACCCATCATCTGTTCGGCGTCCTCCATCTCGGCGGCCAGACCGTCCACATCATCCCCGAAGAGGTCCTGCAGGGCACCGGCGACATGGGCCCGGAAGGGCGTCTTGTCCACGGTCTTGCCGTAGCAGGACGGGCAGCCCTCGCCGTCCCAGTAACGCCGCCGCTCGGTGGCCGTTATCTCGTGCTGAATATGGTAGTAATCATAGGGCTCCCCGCAACGCTTGCAGTAGAGGTCCATCTCGTCACCCCCTTTCTGTAAAAAGACCCCCGGCGCCGGCCTGAGGGAGTCCACCCCTTACGTGGCCAGACCAAACGCCGGGGGCGCCTGTCCGCTTTTTTCCGACCTGGGAAAATAGACCTACTTTAGCAGCCAGCTTACTTTACATGCTTCCACGAGAAGTCCACGAGCCCATGGAAGGTACCCGGGCTATGGTGGAGCAAGCCTGCAAACTTCGCCTGGGCCTCCAGGCCGAGGGCGTCGTAGACCGTGATTAGCACATTGGCGGTTTGCATGTCCACCGCTACGGATTCGCCCGCTACCTGAATCTTGGCGTGCTGGTGTCGCTCCCGTATCTCGCGCAGGATGGTCACATTCCGCATACCTTGAAGCAAGTCCCTTCCCGTCAATTCAACGGCCATCTCGTCACCCTCCTTCCTGGGCGATTGTTTCCGATGCGGAAAATTAGTCTTGGGGCCCGGTCTGAAGGCGGCGGCTAGCCGCCCGCTTGTCCTTTCGGCCCTCCTCATAGCACGCCTTACACCAAGAATGGAGTTTGGGGTGGTCGGCCCTACCCGTGGCGTAGAAGAATTCCCTGGTGGCCGGCCACCAGTCATGGCACTTGGTACATTGACGCTCCAGACCGATTTCCGTCATCTTCTCTTTACCCATCAGCTCTTCTCTTCCCCTGCGGTTTTATCCGATGTGGAAAAATAGACCTATGGCCCGGCCTGAATGCGGTGGCCAGCCGCCCGCTTCCCTTCTTGCCCCTCGAAACTTGTACTTCGAAGGACAGTACCTGGCGGTCCCTCCAGGCCGGGCCTATTCAGCTTTTCCGCCAGGTCTGGCCTCTTATTACGACCTGGTTCACGCCGAAATAGTCTTCGATTTCGTCCATTGGAATTTGTAGGTTTACCACCACCTTCATTCCGCCCCCCCGATACGTGACGAAGGGGAAGTCCTTGAACCGGGCCCGCAGGAGCCACTCCAAGAACTCGGTTTTCCTCTCGTCCATTTGGGACGCCTCCTTAGAACATCTTGGGTTGGTCCACCGCGACAGGCACCACCTTGTCCACCTTCTCTCCCCTCCGTCTGTCCCTGCGGGCCTGGAGCTTCTTCTTTTGGATCCACTCCTTCAGGCCCCGGAGCGCCTCCATGTCGTAATCGCTGAGGGTATCCTGCCTTACGTGGTCGGGGAACTTCTCCCCCATGACCCTCGTCCCCAGGTAGAGATAGATGCGGACCCATTGCTCAGAAAGAGGCGCTTCCATAGTCCGGGGATACATGTACAGCAGGGCTTCCAGGTCGCAGGCCTCGTTCCACCGGGCTCTACCCTGGCTGCACTCCATGTTGTGGACCAGGCGGTCCATGGGCAGCCTCTTCTTAAGGGGCTCCGGGAGAGTCTCTTCCCACCCCCTCGCGGGAAAGACGATGAGGGGGTCAACGAGGGCGCACACCATCTCCTGTATGGGGTCCACCCGGACATTGTCGCCGCCCGTGTCGCTGGAATCCGTAGCTGGGCCAGCTTTACCACGTCGTGGACGTTGTCCACGTCCATGTCGCGCCGGCTCCGGCCCGGGCAGGTCCCACATCTTCTTCTGCTCTGTCATGATGGCTCCTGCCTGACGTACCCCTCCTCCAGGAGCTGGGCCACCAGTTCCTCCCTGTTGGCCTGATGCTCAAGGATGAACGCCTCGGAGGTCACTTCGCCCCACAGCAGCCGCTTGTAAAGCAAGGAGCTGGGCATGTCATCACGGCGCCACAGCTCCACACTCAGGCCGGAGGGGTGCTCCAGCCGTTCAACCAGATGTTCAGCCATCTTATCCCCCCCCATTTCTCCAGTCGGTTACCCTGGCCCGGTAGAGCTCTTCCCATTTCTGGCGCTCCTCCGGCGTCAGGTCGGCGACATGCAGCAGGTTGGATACATTTCGATCCAGGTCCTGGACCGAGCCTATCCATGCATTGCAGCCCACGTCCCCAGCCTGCCTGCCCAGCACAAAGCCGTCGCTGGTGACGTGCAGCTCAGCGAGTCCCGGATCCGTCCAGTCCTCTTCCAGGATATAGGCCACGATGGCGGCCATCTGCGCCGACATCTCGGTGAAGCCACTGGGGTGCAGCTTTTTGGCCAATTCCACGGCCATCTCAATCACCCCCTTTCAGGGCGAGACTATCCCTTGCCCGGCCTGCCCACGGCCGGACGTCTACACTTTGGGTTGAAGAGCGTGGCCACTACTGTCGTAGAAGTCATCGTGGAGATAGAAACGGTTCGTATCTCCACCCCTGGTCTTTGCTCTCAGAAACTGCTCAGGCGACAAGGAGCACGCCACCAGGCTGAACAGGCAGTTCAGGCAAACGGTGTAGCTCTCCTTCCCCTCGCTCGCGTCTGCGAGGGTATAGGGGCGGCGGTAGCCACAAAACTCGCATTCCTCGTCCATCTCAATCACCCCCTTTGTTATGCCGGCACCTCGGCGACGGGCTTGTCGTCACCCCACGTAGTGGGCGCCTCCGCCTCGCACCTGAAGGCGTACTCACGGGCCTCTTCGTCCTGATCATCGAAGTGGCAGGCCACCTCGTAGTAGGTGCCGAAGTCGTGGGGGTTGCTCTTTACGGCGAGCATGGCCCCCGGTGGCTCCGGACCCAGCTTCTTGCGGATCAGCTCCAGGAACCTCCGGCACTCTGCCTTCATGGCGTCGTGGTAGTCGCCCTGGGCGTTCACCTGGACGCTGTCCTCAAGAGCAGGAGCCGAGGCGATGCTTATGTGGTCCCTCATCTCAATCACCCCCTTTCCGGGCAAGACTATCCGTTTAGAACCAGGAGGCGAAGGCCGGACCTGCTCCACCCTTCAGCACATGCTCCACCAGGGCCTGGGCCTGTGGGTAGTGGGCCATGTATCCCTGGTGGTGGTGCCTGCCCCTGACGGCGTCCTCCAGGGCGTGTCGCCCCACCTGCAGGAGCTTGTCGGTATCCCAGCCCCGGGCCATGTGGGTGTACCACTCGCACCAGTTGGGCTCCCCCCGAATGTAGTTCAGGACTGCATTGGCGGCCGTCTCAGGCGTGAAGTAGCCCAGTGAGGCACAGATAAGGTGGCCCACCAGCCGCGGGTAGCGTTCCAGTGCCTCTTTCGGCGTGTTTGGCCGACGTCGGCGCCCGGATATCAGGATCATCTCGCCCTCGCAGGGGATTACGGGGCAGGCGACCAGCCCGCGGGGTTCTACCCCGTCCCGCCGACACAACTCCTTCCAGGTATCCGTCTGCTGCTTAGCCCAGTCGACGTTTTCTTGGTCGGAGTACCAACGGCCGCATCTATCACATTCCAGGTGCTCCATCCCTATCACCCCCTTTCTTTAGAACACGGGCAGGTAGTAAGAGAGGACATCATTGTCGGGATTGAGATTCTCCCCCTGCTCACCCTTCTCTATTTCATATTCCTTTTCCAGCTGGGCCTTGCACTTCTCAGCTTTGGGCTCGTCGTGGAAGGCCTGAACATCGCACACTACCCCCTTCTGTACGCCTATGACCACATGAACCACGAACCTTCACCCCCTTTCTTGCCTGGCCACCTGGAAGGCCACTATCTTCTCAATGTCCTGTCCGCTCAGGGGCATCTTGTAAATGAGTGCCATGACCTTACAGGCCGGCAACGCCGCCTCGGGGTGGACGTTGAAGGCCAGGAAGTTCATCACCAGCTCCCAGTCCGAGTAGCCCTGGGGCTTCCTGCCGTCGAGCATATGCTCCCTGGCGGCAGCGAGCATGTCATTGGGCGACCGCAATTCGCTTCCCATCTCTTTTCAGCTCCTCAGCCCGCCTGCAGGAACTCCCCGCATAGGGTGCAGAAATTACCGTGCCCCAAAGCGCCCTCCGAGAAGTAGTGGCCGCTGAACTGCGGAGGGTGTGGGCAAAGCAGCGCGGCAAAGCCCATGTTGGGGAAGGGCTCGCCCTCGGGGACACAAATACCCCACTGCCGGCCTTTCCTGTCTCCAATCTCCCAGTCGTAGTACTGGAGCTTTACGTGGCCCTTCTCGGCTGCTGTGACTATCGGGGTTTCCATATGCTCCTTCCTGGGCTATGCCAGCCCTGCGTTGCGCAGCTCCTCGGCCAGGAGCCGGATGATGATGTGGGCCTCTACCTCCCCGAACCCTGCCCTCTCCAGGCGGTTGCCGAACTTGGGCAGCAGGGCCCTCACCCGCTTTCTCTTCCTGGACGAGGCCCCGACCAGGGGCCCATGGGCCACCAGCTTGTGCACCAGGGCGCTGCCGGCGTCCTTGTGCCGGTCCCCGCACAGGGCGCAGCTGAGCCCGGGGGTTTGGCGCTCTTTAGGCATGGCTACTTCTCCTTGTCCTCGTTTCTTACCTGCCCCGGATAATGAGCCGGATCAGGTCCATGTTCTGGTCCCGCTCCCTCCCCTGCCGGCTGATGCGGCTGGCCAGACGGTCCATCTTCACGGCCAGGGGCAGGAGTGGGGGCAGGGGCAGCACCAGGTCGCCCCTGGCCTCCACCACCCCCAGCTCCAGAAGCCGGGCCAGGGCACGCTCCACCCCCTCGGGGGCGGCGCCGCCGAGCTCAAGTACGGCCGTACGCCGGCTAACCCCGCCCGGGTGGGCGGAGAGGAGCCGGAGGAGGCCCAGAATTGGTGGGTTAAACATCTCCCCCCTATAAAAGCTCCTTCAGCAACTCTGCCGTCGGGCGCGTTAGCTGGTCTTTGAGCCAGCTGGCCAGTTCTCGGGTCTGCGCTATATTGGCAGCTATCTTGTCTTCGGTCTTGGTGGGGGGCATGTCCCTGACGCAAATCACAGCGTGGACTTCCTCGCCCCCGATGGCTGCAGCGTAGAACACGAAATCC
>JAUVZB010000097.1 GCA_030602785.1 Dehalococcoidia bacterium | reverse complement strand
TGGGACTGGCGCCGGGGAGAGGGGATCGTAATCTACGCGACAGGCTCTTACGCCTAAGGGGCACGTCTGATTCCCCTCTCCCGCGACATCGCTGGGACACTGTACATCAAGATACAAGGGGCACGTTGCACGTGCCCGTGGTGGCGTGGTGTGGTTTCGGATGTAGGGGCCTGGCATGCCTGGCCCGTCCCCTTGTCGTCACACAACGTCGCGATGGCCAGCACAGCCGTGAACGGCACACTGCCCGACGGGCGACGCATGCATCGCCGCCACCGGGAACCGGGCAATTCCACCCTGCCGACAACCGACCCCACGGGCGGACGCAGAGGTCCGCCCCTACACAGGAACGACGCGATTTCCCCCCCGCCAATGCCTCCCACGGGCGGACAGAATCGCAGGTCATCATTACCCCACGGCCCCAAACTTGACAGCCTCCCTCGCGCACCGTAGACTGCGCACTCACCCTTCGGTGTGAGACGATGACAATGATTAGCTACCGGGCTCAGTTCGTCTATACATGGTTCTTTAGCTTTACGACCCGCACGCCCGGGAGCGGTCTTGCAACGTGATGTAGCGTAGAAATCACAGGAATGAAAGAAGGACCCTCCCGGGAGGGTCCTTTTCTTTTTGCGCTGACCGACCAGCCGCGAGGCTGCAGGCAGCACTGAGAACGGAGGATACGAGAATGATAGTCATGAAGACGGACGCGACCGAGGAAGACATCCAGAGGGTGATCGCCGAGGTGGAGGGAAGCGGACTGCGTGCCGTCGTCATCCGCGGTGAATACATGAGCGTCATCGGCCCGGTAGGGGACGAGCGCCGGCTGGACTTCGACAAGGTGGCCACGCTGCCGGGTGTGAAGGAGGCGGCGAGGGTGGAGGCGCCCTACAAGCTCATCGGAAAGGAGTATGCGCGTTTCCTGGGAGAACCCGGCGCCCACAAGAGGGTGAGCATCGGCAAGATTCACATCGGCAATGGCGAGCCTGTCATCATCGCGGGCCCGTGTGCGGTTGAGAGCAAGCAGCAGATAGTGCGCATGGCGGAAGAGGTCAAGAAGGCGGGCGCTCACATCCTCCGGGGCGGCATCTTCAAGCCGAGGAGCTCTGTCCATTCCTTCCAGGGCGTGGGTGCCGGGAGCGCGCAGGACGCCGAGGAGGCGCTGAGCTGGCTCAAGGAGGCCGGCGATGCGTTCGACCTGCCCATCGTGACGGAGGTCAGGGGCGAGGCAATGGTCGACATGGTGGCCAAGTATGTCGACATAATGCACATCGGCGCCCGCAACATGTACGACCAGGACCTGCTGGTGCAGGTGGCGCAGAAGGGCAAGCCGGTGCTGCTCAAACGACACTTCGGCGCGAGCGTCGAGGAGCTTCTGTCGTTCAGCGAGTACATCGCGGCCGAGGGCAACAAGGACATCATTCTGTGCGAGAGGGGCATCGTGCCGGTGGGGAAGGGGAAGAGCTACACGAGGTACACGCTGGACCTCGCCGCAATACCGGTTGTTCACAGAGAGACGTACCTGCCCATCATCGTCGACCCCAGTCACGCCACGGGACGCCGCGACCTCATCTTCGACATGAGCTGTGCGTCCATCTCGGCGGGCGCGGACGGCCTGATGATCGAGTCGCACTACAACCCGGCCGAGGCCCTGGTGGACGGCCCGCAGATGGTGACCCCCGACGAACTGAAGGACATCATCGACGCCTGCAAGACGTTGTACCGCACGAAGAAAGAGCTGGGGCGGACTTCGCGCGCGTAGGTCGGACTGCACACAGGCGGCGGAAGGCGATAGCCGTGGCCCCCGGGCACGCCTGCACAGTTGCCACGGTGACGTGCGGTTCGGTCGCGATTCACTGCATTGTGCTGAGTGGGCATATCCGCGGTTTGACGGTGCCCGTCGGCAGGTAGTAGCCTGCACGTGCGCCACGATGCAATGGCCAAGGCTGCGCGAACAGCTCGCTGCAGGTCGTGGCGCGCTATCCGTCCCGCGGACAAGGTGAACTATGGAACGATACAAGATTGGCATCCTCACAGGCGGCGGCGACTGCGCCGGTATCAACCCCGCGGTGAAGTGGGCCGTCAAGACCGCGCTCGATACACGGCTGGCCGCAGAACGGAACACCCGGTACGAGGTCGTGGGTATCCGGAATGGCTGGGAAGGGCTCATGAGCATGGACCCGGCGAATCCATCTGACCCTACGCACGTCTTGCCTCTGAGCGAGGAACTGGTACGAACGTGGGACAGGTATGGTGGTACGAACCTCGGGACATCGCGGGCGAACCCCTACAATCCGCGAAACGACGTCTCCAAGACAGTTCTCAAGAACATAGAGCTGCTCGAGCTGGATGCACTGATAGCTATCGGCGGGGATGACACGCTCGGCGTCGCCTCCAAACTCGCAGGAGAAGGGGCATCCGTGGTCGGCATTCCCAAGACAATCGACAAGGACCTTCCGGGGACTGAATACACGCTTGGTTTTGAGACTGCCATGAACGTTGTGGTGGAGTGTGTGGACAGGCTGCGGACGACTGCAGGCTCTCACCGAAGAGTGTTCGTTGTCGAGACGATGGGGAGACACGCGGGATGGCTTGCGCTTGAGGGAGGTGAATCAAGCGGCGCCTACATCATTCTGATACCCGAATATGACTTCTCGATGGAACGCGTCAACGAGTTGCTCCTCGGGGGGCGCAAGTCGGGGGCAAGGTACGAGATTGTCATCGTTGCGGAAGGAGCCAAGCCTGCCGGAGGTGTTGAGTTCGTGAGTGACGACCGTCCGGATAGTTTCGGCCACCGGGCGCTTGGCGGCGTCGGAGAGTTCGTGGCCCGGGCTATCCGCGAAGGTGCTGGATTGGAAACTCGCAGCATGGTCCTGAGCCATCTGCAGCGGGGTGGTGTCCCGTGCGCTTACGACCGCCGGATGGGGAGGTATTTCGGCATCGCCGCGGCGGACCTGGTGGTCGCGAAGGATTTCGGCAAGATGGTTGCGTACAGGGACGGCCGCATCACTGCCATTCCGCTCGAAGAGGCGCTGGCAGGACCTCACCTGGTGGATGTGGAAACGGAGTATGACACAAGCAGGTACAACGGACGGCGGACTATCCTCAGGCACGGTGCGTAATCAGGCAACGGAGAATCCCGACGTCTAACACGACACGGTAGATTCACTGCCCATCTCTGCGCGCGAAAGCTGCCGCGACGGCTTCGCGTATGGCCTCCTCGTCAGACCGGGTCAGTTGCTCACTCCTCCACCATCGCCACCGGAGTAGACGCACGACGTGCCCCTTGCCCGCCAGGTGACAGCCGAGTCTTGCCGACATCGCGTGCGAGCGCAGGTTTCCGGGGGCAACCGAAACGGCCGACTTGTCGATACCGAGCGACAGCAGGTATTCGAACCTCTTGGCGCAGGCGTAGCGGAACAGTCCTTTGCCCTCGTAGTGAGGCATCGTTCGCACCCGGCCTGTCCATGCGCCGTGCACTGATGTGTCGATGGCAAAGCCGATGGAGTGCATTGCCCTGCGCACGACGCTGTTCGTGGCCAGCCACGACACGTTGGCGAGGCTTCGCCCCGAGTAGAGGCACAGGGCGACCGCCCCGTGCTCGAGTCCGCTCCTCGCACTGCTGTCGAGGGCGCGGAAGTCGTCGTGGGTGCGCGCCAGTTCGTCGGCTTCGTCATTGGATGCCACGAACGCTGCGTGGAAGTGCTCAATCTGGGGCATCGGCACATCCTGCGTCGTCAGTGCATGCGGGCACACGTACACGTAGAAGGGCTGGCGTCCGTACACGTAGGTGACAAAAGCAGTACGAACAAGTGCAAGGAGACCGTACTCCTTCGTGTAGGCACGTGCTCTCTGGTGCAGGAGACGAGTTGCCGATGGGGACTGCTTCACCATATGTCGACTTTGTGCAGGAATCTCGCAAGTGTACGGGTCGGGCCCGGTGGATGTCGAGACGAGACCAGACGCCGTAATCCGTGGATTGATGGAAAGGGTGGGTGCATGTGGGCTTTGCCGCCACGCTGAGGCGGTTTCTTGGACGGTGATGGGCCGTTGGTCCGGCGTCGAAGACGCTCAGTATCAACCGGAGAGCACGGATGAGAGCAACAGCGACAGCCCGTGCCTGATGATGGG
>JAUVZB010000082.1 GCA_030602785.1 Dehalococcoidia bacterium | reverse complement strand
GCCCTTGGAGGAGCAATCCGGCCACGGCTGTGCATGCCGAGGCTCTCCATGTGAACTCGCGCCCATTAGGAAACCCGAGAACCACCACATCCCTATGCTGTGACATGAGTGCCGGAGTCGTTTCTCCGACAGGCTCCTAGCCCTCGCTGCTCTGTGCCGTCAATAGCCGTGTTGCTGAACGCGGGGGCCCGTGTTGCCAGGCAGAGAGTTCGTGGCGCGGTATCAGGCTGCTTGGTGGATGGAGCCGGGGGTCGTGTATCAGTGTAGATACCGTGTTGGACGTCAAGCTTGATTCATGGCGATGGTGGCGTCGAAGGAGCCAGGGCTGAAGAGCACGCGATTGAGGTGAGTGTGGTTTCCCGAATTCGAATCACTGTAACGATGTACGAGACCCCCGCCACGTCGAAAGCGTATGCGGACTGGCCGCTCGAAGGACAGGGAAACCTTGCGTCGTATGAATCGCAAAACAGTGCGGTTCATGGCAGATGTTCGGACACCCCACCACAAGTAGATCGGTCTGGGTGTTGTTCCAAACCCCGGCGGCACCGCAGTGTCTGGGCCATGTCGCACATGCCGGCACGAAAGGCCCGTTGAAGGGCGGTGCATGAACTAGCTGCCGCAGCATTGCTTGAATTTCTTGCCACTACCACAGGGGCAAGGGTCGTTTCTGTCGACCGACTTCACTGGTCTTCCGTTCTTCAGCACGGTCCTATTCGATTGTTTCACGAAGTCAATCATTTCGACACATGGGACTCGGAAGGAGAACAGCATCTTGCTGTCCATCTGGCTAACAGCGAAATTGCCACGACCAATCACATCCATACCGATCAGTATATTGGCGCCGGTGATAGGGTTTGCGGTGACTCTCACTGCGGGAATAGAGACGTGGTTTGGTAGCCAAAGACTCACAAGATAGACCTGGGCCTGGCGCGTCCCGTTGACTCCGGTCACCCATGCCACCGAAATGGGCTGAAGGCCACAGGCCGCAACAACAGCCGGGGTGATTACTGAGCCAGTCGCGCCGGTATCCCAGATTGCCCGGTATCGCTGTGCGCCACAAGCTTGCGGGCTCGCTGGAGGCGACGCTGGGTTGAAGTGGGGGCCTGCGAACACGTCGTTCATCAATTGCCGAACTTGGGAGGACCGCACAGATGTGAACGAAAGCGTGTTGGGTCCCGGGGCAGACATCAGACTATCACAACCCGCGAATGGAAGACTTCAGTGTAGTTCTGAGATCCTGGCTCGCAACGCTGAACAAGGAATGTGCCAAGCTTGTGATCGCGCTGTGTATTCTCAATCGCCTCCACCTCACTATCGTAGAAACCAAGGATCTGAGAATCCTTGACCACCACGTATTGGCCCTCGTGCTTCTCGACCAACTCATCTTGGTGACACAAGTAATACTGGAATTCCTCTTCAAGCTGTGTCATCGTTGCACCTCGCTGAAACCCACTGAATGCTCTTACGCCCGAGATTATACCACCGCTGTCAATAGATACAGATTCCGTATGGCGCTCATAGAACCCAGCACCAGAGCGTTGGACAGTACGAAACATCTACTACCCTGACTGGGTCCCCTCCATACTGTGAGGAGAGTCTTGGAAGTAGGTTGACTCCCTATTCAGTCGTGTTCTGTGACACCAGCACCTTCATAATTCGGGGGACACCATACTTATCTCTGCTCGGAAGGCACCGCACGGGAATCGCGCGTTGAAGTCTGACTCGTGCTTCAGCCGTGTTCATCCGCGCGCCAGCGTAGCTCAGAGGTAGAGCGGCGTTTTTGTGGATCTGAGTCCGTTCCGTCGACCTGTCCCCACAGCTGACTGCCGGCCCCGGGGCCTGCGGCATGACACAGGGCACGCGCGATGCGGAAGTCGCTCAGGCGTGGCTCATTCAATCGTTCCTTGCGGGGCTAGTCTCCAGCCCTGCAGATATCGCAGCACTTCGGGATGAGAAATGGTCCGACGTATGGAAATGAGTATGGTGTCCCCAGAACTCATAAGGCGCCCCGGCTGTCCTGCCCTCAGTACCTCCGTGCATAATGCGCGGGCACAAGGTTCTTGTCTTCGCAGGGCCGCGTCGGGGAGGATGTTGTCCTGGCAGGGCGACGACTGGATGAGGGCATCCCTGCCATGGTGGCTCAGGGCTGGCCGTCGTGCGGGTGCGTTGGGGTGCAGAATGCACAGGAGGGAGCAGCCGGGTTGCTCCGCCAGTGGATAGCTGCGGATGCTACTGCACTTTGAAGGGAAGTGAGACTGCTTCCACTCCGTCAATGTACAGGATGAGCAGATACTCGCCCGTGGGCCATCCATTGTCCGGGATAGTCAGCGAGAACTGCACGTACTGCGTGCCACTCGCCATCAGCGGGACGGAATCAATCAGCAGGTCCGTGACGTCCTGAAGCTCACCGCTCACGTAATACCATTCGGAGAGCAGAGACGTGCCCTCCGGCGCATCTGAGAGCAGCACCGAACAGAATATCTCGAGCGTGTCGACTGAGAACGTCGCAGTCGGATTCAAAGGTCTGGACTGGCTGTCGACTCCCAGAGTCATGGTGGCTTCGCTGAGAGATGCGGAAGGGCCTGTCGTAACGAATGAATCGGCTGCCCCGCCGACCGTGAACGGAAGCGTGACTTTCGCTTTGCCGTCGACATAGAGGACCATCTCGTATTCGCCTGTGGGCCACCCGTTGTCCGGGCGGGTCATTGAGAACTCGATGTATCGTGTGCCGTCGGTGAGCACGGGAAACGAATCGATCACGTGGTCGGTCACACCTTCGAGTTCACCCTTGATGTATACCCATTCCGAGAGGACTTCGGTGTCCGAAGGTGCGTTGGAAAGCTTCACGGAACAGAAGATTTCAGGCGTGTTGGCATCAAACACGTCGGTTGCGCCGACAGGCTTGCTCTCGCTGTCGACGCCTGTGGCCATCGTTGCCTCACTCAGCGAGGCAGTTGTGAAGCTGACTTCACCGTCACATCCCACCAGTGGCATTATCCCGATGAGAGTTGTCAGTAAGAGCAGGCACGCATGGGCCAGTGGCCTCTTCGTGTACTGTGCTCCAGTTCTGTGTTGCATAGGAGGGACATTGTAGCATGCGTCTACCGAAGCCACCTTTTCGATGGCCCGAAGGTAAGTCCTGCAAGGAGTGCTCCATGTTTCGCCGACTCGCTGCGGCGATGCACTGAAGCAGATGGCGACTTGCCTCCTGACTACTGCTACCGAAAGGGGGGTGACATTGTGTCACAAGCGGTGTTGCCGGATTCGGGGGACACCTGCAGTGAGGCGTGAGGTCTCCCGGGCCTTGCGCCGATTGCGGTTTGACACGGATGACCGGCGCAGTGATAATATGGTTCGATAGTTAGCGAATCAACTAACTATATACGCGCCACATGGAAACGACGCTTAACACAGCAAAGGCCCTTGCCGAGTTGAATCGGCTGCGGGTCCTCTCCGTCCTGATGGAGCACGAGGAATTGTGCGTCTGCCAGATCACTGCGCTGCTGGACCTCGCGACGCCCACGGTCTCCCGGCACATGAATGTGTTGTACACCGCGCGCCTGGTGCAGAGCCGGAAGGCAGGCCGCTGGGTCTATTTCCGCCTCTCGGACTCGTTTCCGCCCGTATTGCGGCAATGGTTGGCGGAGGCTCTCGCGACCTCCGCGGGCGCAGCCGCCGACCGGGCCAACGTGGAGCAGATACTTGCATGCGACCGTGGAGAGCTGTGCAGGTGTCAGCGGGTCCGGAGACGCGAATCGAGCCCCGATCCGGCAGGGGCGATTGAATAACCAAGGAGTGTGAAGGGATGAATAGACCTGACGATGATACGGTCCGCGACCAGGTGCGCAGCCGCTATGCCGGCATTGCGCAGCAGGGAGGGTCCAGCTGCTGTGCTGGCGAGTGTGGCGGCTCTACATGTGAACCAGCGGATTCATCTGCGGAGCTTGGCTACTCTGTAGATGACATAACGTCGGTTCCCGACGGAGCTGACATGGGACTCGGATGCGGCAATCCGGAGGCAATTGCCGCTCTCAAGCCGGGCGAAATCGTGCTCGACCTGGGTAGTGGAGGAGGGCTCGATTGTTTCCTGGCCTCCCGGCAGGTGGGGTCGGGGGGCAGCGTCATCGGTGTCGACATGACTCCGGACATGGTCAGCAAGGCGAGGCGCAACGCACAGGTGGGCGGTTACAGCAACGTCGAATTCCGTCTCGGTGAGATAGAGCGTCTGCCGGTGGCCGATGGGACGGTGGACGTTATCCTCTCCAATTGCGTCGTGAACCTGTCTCCGGACAAAGAGTCGGTGTTCCGGGAGGCCTTCAGGGTTCTGAGGCCGAATGGCCGCCTTGCCATATCCGACGTCGTGGCTGTGAAGCCCCTGCCGGACAATGCAAAGTGGGATACCGGCGCCTACTGCGGCTGCGTGGGCGGTGCCGCTCTCGTCGCCGATGTCGAGCGCATGCTTCGCGACGCCGGCTTTTCCGAAGTGGATGTCGACGTCAAGCCCGATTCCGCGCAGTTCATCAGCACGTGGTTCCCGGGGAGCGGTTACGAGGAGTTCGTCCGCTCGGCAAGCATCACCGCGGTGAAGAGGTAGAGGGCGCAAGCAGAGGCGACGGCAGGCGGGCGGCCCTCAGTCTCAGTCCAGTGTGGTCTCACTGCTGAGGCGGTTCCAGCTTGCCGTAGGCCCCGGTCCACGTAGTCCTGCACCGAGTGTCTGCCTCGTGCGTCAAGCCGTGCGTTGAAGCCTGACTCGTGCTTCGGCTATACTTGTGTTCGCGCCAGCGTAGCTCAGAGGTAGAGCAGCGGTTTCGTAATCCTGCGGTAGGGGTGCCAGAGGGTGCTTTTACGTTCAAACCAGTCGTTTCCTGTTTTCCCGTTTGTTCGTGTGGTGCCGCCCTGTGACAACCCGTGTCAGACAATCCGTCGCGGAAATGTCGTGACTTTTCCAAGTGTGATTCGTTCGTAGCGGTCATCCCGCCCCCTTCATACCTCCCGCTCCGGCAGACTCATCACTCCACCCGCTCCACTCACTTCCAACCTTCCTTCCTCCACCTCGTTCAATACCTGCAACCTTGCCTGATCCTTCATGTTCAACGTTAGCATCTCCTCCATGAGGACATTCTTGCTGAACAGTTGGGGGAGGACAGAATCGTAGAACATCAGCATGTCACGCGCGACGAGGCGTCGGCTCAGTGCAGGAGCGGTCTGGAGTTCGTGATGGACATGTGTGCAGGGAACTGCTGCGACGTGCTCGTACTGGACGAGATTCTGGTTGCGGCGAGAGACGGATTCCTGGCCACGGAGGAGTTGCGCTCGGTTATCGGGGCGAAGCCTGAGGGGATGGAGCTCGTGTTGACCGGACGCGGCATGCCGGATGAGCTCCTGCCGATGGTCGACTTGGTGAATGAGATTCGGAAGGTGAAGCACCCGTTCGATAGTGGAGTTCCGAGTCGGGAAGGGAAGGAATACTAGAAGTCAGGGAGGAGGCAAGTCCGAGGCGGCTGCCCTGGCCGCGTCTTCTGTTGTCCGGGTCGGTCTGTAGCGCGAGCGAAAGAGCGCAAACCGCAGGCAACACCCTTCCTGAAAGATGGAAACCGCTCCTGCCGCCTGGTGACGGGGAGTAGTGGCTCCGTAATCCGTGGATTGATGGAAAGGGTGGGTATATGTGGGCTTTGCCGCCACGCTGAGGCGGTTTCTTGGACGGTGATGGGCCGTTGGTCCGGCGTCGAAGACGCTCAGTATCAACCGGAGAGCACGGATGAGAGCAAC
>JAUVZB010000002.1 GCA_030602785.1 Dehalococcoidia bacterium | reverse complement strand
GCCCTTGGAGGAGCAATCCGGCCACGGCTGTGCATGCCGAGGCTCTCCATGTGAACTCGCGCCCATTAGGAAACCCGAGAACCACCACATCCCTATGCTGTGACATGAGTGCCGGAGTCGTTTCTCCGACAGGCTCCTAGGTAACGGGCGTCATGTCGGCCCAGTTCGGGCCGGCCTTGAGGTCTACCTTGAGCGGCACCGACAGGGCCACTGCGCGGGGCATGAGCCTTTCCACGACTTGCCTGACTCGCGCCTGCTCGTCTTGCAGGACCTCGAACAGTAGTTCGTCGTGAATCTGCAGCAGCATCCTGCTGCGCAGCCCGTCTGTTCGCATCGCCTCATGAATCCTGATCATGGCAACCTTGATGATGTCTGCCGAAGTGCCCTGAACAGGGGCGTTGACAGCCATCCGCTCAGCCGCCTCTCGAACCTGTCGGTTCGTTGAGCGTATCTCCAGGATGTAGCGTCTCCTGCCAAGCAGAGTCTGGACATACCCGTCTTCTCGCGCGCTCTCCTTGGTTCTCTCAATCCACCGGCGGACGCCCGGGTACTGCTCGAAGTAGGCTGTGATGAAATGGGACGCCTCGGCCCGGGTGAACCCCGTTGCCTGCTCAAGGCCGTAGTCACTCATGCCGTACACGACGCCGAAGTTGACGACCTTGGCGGCCCTGCGCATCTCGGCCGTCACCTCGTGAGGTGGAACGCCGAAGACCTTGCTCGCCGTGGTCCTGTGTATGTCCTCGTCGTTCGCGAAGGCGGCGAGGAGTTCCTTATCCTGCGACAGGTGTGCGAGCGCACGCAGGTCAATCTGCGAGTAGTCAGCACTGAGAAGCATGCTTCCTGCCGGCGCAATGACTGCCGCCCGTATTGTCTTGCCGAGCTCGCTCCTGACAGGCAGATTCTGAAGGTTCGGCTCGCTCGACGACAGACGCCCTGTCGTTGTTCCTGTCTGACTGAACACTGTGTGCACCCTGCCCGTCCTCGGGTTCACCAGTGCGGGCAGCGTGTCGACGTAGGTCGACTTCAATTTGGATAGTTGCCTGTACTGCAGCACGAGGTCGATGACGGGGTTGGCATTTCTGAGTGTCTCCAGAAGAGCCGCCTCAGTTGAGTAGCTTCCCTTGGTCTTGCGCCCGCCCGGTAGTCCGAGTTCGTCGAAAAGGACATTCCCGAGTTGCTTGGGAGAGTTGACATTGAACATGTGCCCGACTTCGTTGTAGATGCCGACCTCCAGTCTCTTGAGGTCGTCTGCCAGTCTTCGAGACATCTCTCGCAGCATGGCCGTGTCTATCAGTATGCCGCTCTCTTCCATTGACGCGAGGACTGGGATGAGCGGCAGTTCCACGTCTCGGAACAGTGGCCCAAGCCCTTTCTTCTCCAGTTCGCCATCGAGGGGCTCTCTGAGCGCCCAGCATATGTCGGAGCGTTGAGCGAGCCATCGGGCGATGTCGTCGTCTCCGGCGGCCAGCCCTCCCCCGGAATCCGGCGCGTCTGGAAGCGATAGCCCCAGCCGGGTCAGGGCAAGAGACTGGAGCGAGACGTTCTTCTCTCCGGCAAGGTGTGCCGCGATAGAGATATCGAAAGCAAGTCCTCTGAGTGTCAGACCGTACCGCGACAGTTGCCTTGTGAAGACTTTGGCGTCCTCGCATATCTTGTGGAGCTTCTCGTTTCCAAGCATGGAGGCGAGGAATTCGGGCGGTTGTGCCAGGGCAAGCTGGTCGAGCGGCCCGAAAGGCATCGGTTCAAGCGGCACATAGAACGTATGGCCCCTGCCTGCGGACACGGCGACACCGAGCGCTGTCGCCTCCGTCGGGCCGTCGGCGCGTGCCCGCTGCGCGCGGCGCCGCTCATTGCCGTCCAGCGCAAGGGATATGACCGCCTCGGATGAGTGTGCAATCTTCTCAAGAACCTCGTGCTCTTCCTGTGCACCGGACACGACTTGCACTTTCGATTGCGTTGGCGCGGGCGCGGGTTCCTCCGGATGCGCGTCTGCGCCGGTGGCTGACGGCAGGCGCGACAGCAGGCGGGTGAACTCGAGTTCCGTGAACAGGCTCCGCGCCTGCTCCGGGCTGTACTCTCCGATGGCGCAGTCCGAAAGGGCGAGCTGCACGGGGACGTCTGTCATGATGGTCGCCAGGCGCTGACTCAAGTAGGCTTGGGCTTCGGAAGAGAGCATGATTGCCTGCAGCCTCTGGGGGGTGACCTCCGCGAGGTGCTCGTAGACTCCCTCGAGGCTCTTGAACTGCGTGAGAAGGCGTACTGCTGTCTTGTCGCCCACTCCCTGTACTCCCGGGATGTTGTCGGAGGGGTCGCCGACGAGCGCCTTGTAGGCTGCGAACTGCTCCGGCGACACTCCGAATCTAGCCTCGACCGCAGCAGCGTCGTACGAGGCGGCTTCACTGAAGTTCCTTCCGGGCAGCAGTATGCTGATGCCCGGACCTGCCATCTGCAGCAGGTCGCGGTCTCCCGTGAGGATGGCTGCCTCCATGTTGAGGTTGCGGGACTGTATCGCCAGTGCCCCGAGTATGTCATCCGCCTCGTAGCCGGCGACTTCGAAAGCCGGCATACCGAGCGCGCTGACGAGTTCATGGACCCGTCGTATCTGACTCCTGAGTTCCTCGGGTGTGGGTGGACGCTGGGCCTTGTACTGGTCAAACAGCTTGTGCCTGAACGTCGGCGCAGGATAGTCGAACGCGATGGCCCAGTGCGTTGCCTTCTGGTCGGCAACCACCTTCAGTAGAGTGTTCGTGAACCCGTACACTGCGTTCACCATCTCCCCCGTCTTCGATGTTGTGAGAGGAGGGAGCGCATGGAACGCGCGGTGAATCAGGGCGTTGCCGTCGACCAGGAGAAGCAGGGGCGGTTGCATCGCTCTCATTATACCGTTCGAACGCCATGCTATACTAAATGGCCGTGAAGAAAGACCTCCTCTCCGTTGCTGACCTCAGCCGCGGAGAGGTCGAGCAGCTTGTGGAGCAGGCCCTCGTGATGAAGCAAGGCGAAATGCGCTGCCTTCTTCCGTGGAGGTCTGTGGCGCTCTTGTTCGAGAAGCCCTCGCTTCGTACAAGGGTCAGCTTCGAGATTGCGGTCGCCCAGCTGGGCGGCCACTGTGTGTATCTTTCACCCCAGGAGGTCGGTCTGGGGAAGCGCGAGCCTGTTCCCGACGTGGCGCGTGTACTGAGTCGCTACGTTGACTGCATTGTGGCCCGTGTGTTCAGTCATCAGACACTGGTCTCACTGGCTCAATCCGCGTCTGTCTCGGTCATCAATGCCCTCTCCAATGTGGAGCACCCTTGCCAGGCGCTTGCTGACCTGCTGACTATCCGTGAGAAGAAGGGCCGCATCGAGGGACTGCGACTGGCATTCGTCGGCGACGGCAACAATGTGGCGCGCAGTCTTGCCCTGCTATCTGCGATGGTGGGCGTTGAGTTTGCGATTGCGTCACCGGGGGGCTATCAACTGGACGAAGACACCGTGAAGCGGGCCCGTTCGTTTGCCGCAGCCAGTGGCAGCAAGGTCGTGGTCACAGGAGACCCGGCCGAGGCTGTCCGCGATGCTGATGTTGTGTATACTGATGCGTGGGCAAGTATGGGGCAGGAGGAAGAGGCTGGGGCCCGGCACAGGGCGTTTGAGGACTACCAGGTCAACGGTCCTCTCCTCTCCCTGGCGAAGCAGGACGTGGTATTCATGCATTGCCTCCCTGCGCATCATGGCGAGGAGGTCACTTCAGACGTGTTGAATGGGCCAGCCTCAATCGTGTTCGACCAGGCAGAGAACAGGCTGCACATCCAGAAGGCTGTGCTGGCGCAGATACTCCTTGCCCCTGATTAAGGGGGTGCTTTGATGTCCAGACCCGTTGTTGCTCTCGTTGGCAGGACCAACGTTGGCAAATCCACGCTTCTCAATCGCATCGTCGGTGCTCGATACGCCGTTGTCGACGACCAGCCGAACGTGACCCGGGACAGGCTGTTCTTTCCCGTGACGTGGCAGGGGCGTGACTTGACTATTGTCGACACCGGAGGATGGGGTGTCGATGCGGACTCGCCCATCGGGTCCAAGGTGAAGCGCCAGGCGGAGCTTGCAGTCGCCCAGGCCGATGTCGTCATACTCGTGGTCGCGGCGACAGACGGAGTCATTGCGGCCGATGAGGAGGCTGCATCGCTTGTGCGCGCTGCCGGAAAGCCCGCCGTGCTGGCCGTGAACAAGATCGACACTTCGCTACGCGACTCGCTTGTGCCGGAGTTCCATAGACTGGGCATAGAAGAAGTCGTGCCCGTGAGTGCACTTCACAACCGGGGCATGGGTCACCTCGAAGACGCGGTGGTGCAATTGCTGCCTCCTCAGGGGCCTCCGGAGGAGGTGGATGACAGTGTCGTGCGCCTGGCCATCGTCGGCCGGCCTAATGCGGGCAAGTCGACTCTGCTCAACGCATTGCTTGGCGACGAGCGGGCGATCGTCGATGAGACACCGGGTACGACGAGGGACTCCCTGGACGCGGACCTCGAGTGGCAAGGCAGACGACTCGTGCTTGTCGACACGGCAGGAATACGCAAGCGCTCCCGTGTCAACTACGGGGTGGACTACTTCTCGGTCCTCCGTGCCCTTCATGCTATCGACCGCTCAGACGTTGCCCTCCTGGTCCTTGATGCTACCGATCCGGCTACGGCGCAGGACATCAACATCGCAAGGTATGTCATCGAGTCGGGCCGTGGACTCGTTCTCGTGGTGAACAAATGGGACCTGGTGCCGTCGGAGTACCGTGAGACGCACAAGGACTGGATGAAACGCCGGCTCCCGTTCCTGTCGTTTGTTCCTGTCCTGCACATATCCGCGAAGGAAGGTACGAACGTGAGGCGGGTTCTGCAGAGCGCCCTCGATGTGTGGCAGTCGAGAGGACGCCGGCTGTCTCGCTCTACGGTGGACAATGCGATACGGGAGGCCGTGGAGCTTCACTCCCCTCCACGCGTCGGAACGAGGAGGCTCAATGTCATCTGGGCTCACCAGGATGAGGAGAACCCCTGGACCTTCGTTCTTCATGTGAACGAGCCAACGCTCGTGCCCACTACGTATGAACGGTATCTGGAGCACCACATGCGGCGGAAGTTCGGCTATCGTGGCGTCCCCCTGCATTTCACGTTCGTGCGCGCGGGCCGACCCCGCCGGGCTGAGCAGGAGCCTCAAGGCTGATGAGTACGGTCTTGTTGCTCGGCATTCTGGCGCTGTCATACTTCCTTGGCTCCGTCCCCGTCGGCATCCTCATCACGAGGTGGAAGACAGGTGAAGACCTGCGGGAGACCGGAAGCGGCAAGACCGGCGCCACGAATGTGATGAGGTCCGCAGGCGCGAAGCTGGGCTTTCTCACCCTCTTTCTGGATGGGCTGAAAGCCGGAGTGGCTGTCATCATTGCCACAATGGTTGCGAGCCACGTCGCCCTGGGGTTCGGGTCTCTGGTGCTCGATGTCTCCGTCGTACAGGGGTTGGCCGGTCTGGCAGCCATGGCGGGCCACAATCGTCCCATGTTCTCGAGATTCCGCGGGGGCAGAGGCGTGTCGGCATTCTTCGGCACGATGTGCATAATCCATCTGCCGGCGGCCCTATTCGGCATCGAGGTGCTGGCCATCGTTGCGCTTGCCACCCGGCGTATGTCGCTCGGCTCTCTTCTCGGTGGTGTGGCTACCTGCTCTGTGATGCTTGCGTTGTTCCTGACAGGATGGGTTGTTCTACCGCACCTTCTGTACGCGGTGGTGGCGACGGGTTGGCTGATTTTCAAACACCGCGACAACATCGGCCGTCTGCGTAATGGCACCGAACGGCGGCTCTTCTAGGGTTCGGTCGGCGAGTATGGAAAAGGTAACGGTAATCGGCAACACAAGCTGGGGCAACACCATTGCGGCGCTTCTGGCCAGGAGGGGGCTGAATGCATGGCTGCTCACGCGGTCGGAGGAGGAGACCCTGTTGCTTCAGAACAGCGGTCCTGGCTACAGTCCGACCCACAGAGAAGAGGAAGCCCTTGAGAGTGCTCGTTTCGTGGTGTGGGTTGTTCCGTCTCAGACTATGCGCGCCAACGCGACTCGCCTCCGGGGGTTGTTCGACCCCGAAGTGTGCCATGTGAGTGCTGCCAAAGGACTGGAGGTGGGGTCAGGCAAGCGGATGACGCAGGTGCTCGAGGCCGTGCTTGGAGATGGTCCACTGCGAGGGCTTTGCGCGCTCTCGGGCCCGAATCTCGCCTCAGAGATCTCAAGTGGCCTGCCTGCGGCGTCGGTGGTTGCGTCGGCTGATATCGATCTTGCGAGAGAAGTGCAGTCCCTTTTCGGCTCTGATCGCTTCGTCATTGTGACAAGCGATGACCTTATTGGTGTGGAACTGGCGGGAGCCCTCAAGAACATCGTCGCGCTGGGAGCCGGCATGATGGATGGGCTTGCCCTCGGCGACAACGCGAAAGCGGCGTTCATCGCTTTCACATGGAGCGAGGTCATCTCATTTGGCGCTGCTCTTGGCGCCCGGGAGGCCACGTTCTACGGTCTGGCAGGCTTCGGAGATGTCGTGGCAACCTGTGTCAGCGACCTCAGCCGGAATCACTATGTGGGCCGCGAAATAGCTCGCGGACGGCGTCTTGATGACGTGCTGGACTCAATGCATCACGTCGCAGAAGGCGTCCACACCACGCGGGCAGTGCAGCGGCTGGTGAGCGAACTGGGAGTGGAAGCGCCAATCATGATGGCCATCTACCGAATCCTTTTCGAGGGCTACCCTGTCGCGAGGACGGTTGCCAGATTCACGAGCCAGGTCCAGCGCTCTTGATGAGGAGTCCCTCGCCTCCGTGTCTGCTACTCCGCAGGCAGTGTCCTGGCCAGTTCCTCGAATAGCCTGCGCTGGTCGCGATTCAGCTTTCTGGGCGTGACGACCTTGATGTGGACGAAGTGGTCGCCATGATGTCGCCCGCTTTGCTCGTGAATACCCTTCCCCTTGAGGCGCAGGACCTTCCCCGTCTGTGTATTTGCCGGTACGTGGACAGAGGTGGTTCCTCCCAGGAAGGGTGCCTCCAAATCGGTGCCGAGAGCGGCCTGCGCAAAGTTGACGGGAATCTCGCAGTGGATGTCGAGGCCGTCCCTGAGGAATAGCTCATGGGGAGTGACCTCCACAGCAATGAGAACGTCTCCCGGTCGCCCACCGTTCGGCCCGATGCTTCCCTGTCCCTTGAGAGTGATAACGCTGCCGCTGTCGACGCCCGCAGGCACCTGTGTCTTCAGAGTGCGGGTTCCCGTCACCACTGTGGCCCCGTTGCATGCCGAGCACGGTTGCGCCACCACGAACCCTGTCCCTCCACACTTGGGACACCGCACAACGTGACTGAAGCGGCCGAAAATGCTTTGCTCAACCCTTCTGAGCTTTCCGCTACCCCGGCAATCGGGGCACCTGAGTGGTGCTGTCCCGGGGGCGCATCCCGTTCCCCTGCATTCGGCGCACGATTCTCTCCGCTTGACAGTGAACTCGCGGAGGCAGCCGAATGCCGCCTCCTCAAGTGAGATCCGTGCTCTGACCTGGAAGCTCTCCCCTTGACGTGGAGCACGCGCGGCCGAGTCACCAAAGGCGCTGCCAAAGAACGTGTCGAATATCTCGCCCAGGCCACCAAAGCCGAAGTCCTCGAATCCTGGTGTCCGCTGGCCCGAGTGACCGTACAGGTCGTATGTCTGGCGCTTGGCCGGATCGCAGAGGCACTGATAGGCCTCATTAATCTCCTTGAAGCTCTCCTCGGCCCCGGGATCGCGGTTGCGGTCGGGATGGTATTGGAAGGCCAGCTTCCTGAACGCCTTCCTGACCTCCTCGCCACTGGCATCGCGAGTGACACCAAGGACCTCATAGTAGTCGCGGCTTACCTGCATTCGCTTATGCTCCGAACCCCTCATTGTAAATGCGCGACGCAGGAGATGACAAATGCCGCGAACGAACTCGCAGTCGCCCTGCAGGCGCGACCGGGTTCGGCCATTGCCGGTGCTATAATCGAACCGTGAACAGGGAGGATGTGCGTGGGGTTGTCGCTCGCTATGAGAAGCGCCCGTTTGACGGGCGGCATCTTGTGCCGTCGGCAGTGCTGATTCCGCTCCTGTGCAAGGATGGCGAATTGCATGTCCTGCTCACGGAACGCACCGAAGAAGTTGGCTTGCACAAGGGGCAGGTCTGCTTCCCCGGCGGCACAAGCCAGGTAGAGGACGACAGCCTTCTTGAGACGGCGCTCCGGGAGGCGTGGGAGGAGACAGGCCTGCGGCCTGAGGACGTCGATGTGATAGGGGAGATAGATGACAACGTTGTGGCGAGCACTGGCTACGTGATAACGCCTTTCGTCGGCTTCATTCCCTACCCCTACGTTTTTCACGCGAATGAACAGGAGACGAAGGATATCTTCTGCGTTCCACTCGCGGTCCTGATGGACCCTCAGAGGTTCCGGCACCAGGAACGTGCCATCGGTGAGTACTACTACTCCGGGCCTGTGTGTGACTATGACGGACACGTTATCTGGGGGGCCACGGGTCGCATACTGAGGCATCTGGTTGACCTGCTCGACACTGCTGAGAAATGAGGAATATGGACCTTGTCCTTCGGAGGCGCCTTTCTCGTGCAGGATGTCCGGCACGAGCGTGATGGAGAGCATATCCGCAGTGGCTTTCGCGGGTCAGTTCCCCGAATCCGTGTGCCGGAGCCTACAAGGCGATGTGAGATTTCATACGCGTCCTTGACAACAAATCTAGATTTGCCGTACAATTCATACGTGAGTCACGTGGAGGTGAGAGGCGATGAGCATGCCCAGTGATGCGAGCGAGCCGGCCCGGCAGGCAGTCGAAATCCCGGATGAGATGCGCCTCGCCTGTGACGCTCTGTGTCACCTGCTCGACTCAAGCGTTCGTGGACCGGGTCACTCAGAGCCTCGCTACGTGATTAGTGTCGCGTCGAGAATGGTGGGCATAGAGGCACACCGACTTCGACACTACGAGCGTCTGGGCTTTGTCCATCCCGGTCGCTCGGGTGGCAACACGAGACTCTACTCACAAGAGGACGTCGATCACCTTCGTTGTGTCAGGACGCTGATGAATGACCTTGGCTTGAATTCAGCCGGAGTCCAGTTTGCACTGGCACTCATGAAGCGAATGGATGACCTGCAGCGGGAAGTGGCCGGGATGTCCAGCAGGCTTGGCCGGCTGGAGCGCAGGAGGCGCGGCGTCAACGGCGCCACCGGCCCGGATGTCGAGGAATAGCAGACGGGCATGGAACAGGGAATCGGGCCCCTCACCCCGGACAAGTTCACCGAGCAGGCGCAGCAGGTACTGGCTGCCTCGCAGGAATACGTTCGGGAGTTCCGGCACAACCAGTGGGATGTAGAGCATATTGCGCTGGCGCTGGTGGAGCAGAAGGGTGGCTTGATGGGGCGCATCCTGCAGGAGCTGGGAGTCGACGGCGACCAGCTTCGGAGTGCCCTGCGACGCTCCCTGGAATCCCTTCCCAAGGTTGCGTACGAAGGCACACAGATATACGCGACACCGCGTGCCCTGCAAGTAGTGGAAGGCGCGAGGCAGGAGGCCGAGCGTTTTCGCGACGAATTCATCAGCACGGAGCACATGCTGATTGCCATGGCAGGCGAGAGGACAGGGGAGTCAGCCAGGATCCTGAGTGATTTTGGAATCAGCCAGGAGCGAGTCTATCAGGTCCTTCAGACCATACGTGGTGGACACCGCGTGACCGACCAGCACGCGGAGAGCAAGTATCGCTCGCTCGAGAAGTATGGCCATGATCTCACCGAGATGGCGCGACAGGGGCGGCTTGACCCTGTTATCGGGAGAGACGAGGAGATCCGGCGCACCATTCAGATTCTCTCAAGGCGCACGAAGAACAACCCGGTCCTGATAGGCGATGCGGGCGTCGGAAAGACGGCGATTGCAGAAGGACTGGCGCAGCGGGTTGTCGCGGAGGATGTTCCCGGTTCGCTGAGAGACAAGCGGGTGGTCGCACTCGACATGGCGGCGCTTGTTGCGGGCGCCAAGTTCAGAGGCGAGTTCGAGGAGAGGTTTAAGGCGGTCCTTGACGAAGTTCACCAGGCGAGCGGAGAGGTGATTCTCTTCATCGACGAGCTTCACACCGTGGTAGGTGCCGGTGCGGCCGAAGGCGCCATAGATGCGAGCAATATGCTCAAACCCGCCCTCGCACGGGGGGAACTCCAGTGCGTGGGAGCGACGACTCTTGACGAGTATAGGCGGTTTGTCGAGAAGGACAGGGCGCTCGAACGGCGCTTCCAGCCGGTCTTCGTGGGTGAGCCTGACATCGCGACAACGCTGGAGATACTGAAGGCTCTCCGACCCCGCTACGAAGCTCATCACAAGACGGTGAAGATTGATGATTCCGCGCTCGAGGCGGCCGCGAAGCTCTCCGAGCGGTACATCTCCGACAGGTTCCTGCCCGACAAGGCCATCGACCTCATCGATGAGGCTGCGAGCAAGATGCGACTGGATATGGAGAGCGCGCCCGCAGAGGTCAAGGGACGTGAACTGCGCATTCGCCATCTGCATGACAGGGAGGACTCCGCGGCGCAGCGGCAGGACTATGAGGAAGCGGTCTCCCTGAAAGCCGAGATTTCCAGATTGGAGACCGAGTACAACGACGTGAAGTGCCGGTGGCAGGCAGAGAAACGACTTGATGGCGTTGTCAGAGATGAGGATATTGCCACCATGGTGTCACAGTGGACCGGTATACCTGTGGCCCGCATGCTTGAGGCGGAGGCGGGCAAGCTTGTGAACATGGAGGCGCGACTGCACGAACGCCTTGTCGACCAGGAGGAGGCCGTGTCGGCAGTATCTGAGGCGATACGGCGCAGCAGGGCTGGACTCAAGAACCCCCGCAGGCCGATAGGCAGTTTCATCTTCCTCGGCCCGACAGGCGTTGGGAAGACGGAACTCGCTCGTGCGCTGGCGTGGTTCCTTTTTGATAACGAAGACGCCATTGTGCGGCTCGATATGTCCGAGTACATGGAGAAGCACACTGTGTCCCGCCTGATAGGAGCTCCTCCCGGGTACGTCGGGTATGACGAGGGAGGACAGCTCACCGAAGCTGTCAGGCGCAGACCCTACCGTCTCATCCTCTTCGACGAGATTGAGAAGGCGCATCCTGACGTCTTCAACATACTGCTTCAGTTGCTTGAGGACGGCAGGTTGACAGACGGGCACGGACGTTCAGTCGACTTCAAGAACACGGTTGTGATAATGACGAGTAACCTCGGAACGTCGGAGTTCCAGCGTCAGGCTGTCGGTTTCGCTCGAGGCGAAGACCCGGGAGAGTCCGACATGCGCAAGAGCATCGAGGCGGAGCTGAAGCGGACGTTCCGGCCCGAGTTGCTCAACAGGATTGACGATATCGTGATTTTCCGCCCGCTGGGTGAGGAGCACCTCCGGAAGATAATCGAGTTGATGCTGCGAGAGACGGAGGAACGTCTTGGCGAGCGCGACGTGAGGCTCGAAGTGGATGATGAGGCCAGGATGTGGCTTATCAGCAGGGGGCATGACCCTGTCTACGGCGCGCGACCCCTTCGACGCGCCATCGAGAAACACGTTGAGAACCCCCTTTCGGCTCGACTTCTCAGCGGGGAGATTCGTGACGGCGATCGTGTGAGAGTCGCCGTGCAGGACGACGAGCTGGCGTTCATAGTCAACGAACGGGAGCAGCTTCTCAGCGATTGAGGCGGTCGAGGCGTCCTACGTGGTGTTCTCATAGGGTATAATTCGCCCCTGTGGAGATAAAGGCATCGCGACGTGAGTTCGCTATTGCGGCGGCTTCCGTCGTAGGCACTGTGGTTCTCTGCGTCCTGATCCTCCGGCACCGCGAGTACCTGGATGAGATTTCGCAGTGGGGCTACGTCGGCTGCTTCCTCATCAATGTATTCGCAACCGGGACTTTTGTCGTTCCCGGGATGGGCGCAGTGATAACGTTCACGCTAGGCGGAGTCCTCCATCCGGCCGTCGTTGGCGTTGTCGCCGGCCTTGGAGAGGCCACCGGCGCCGTGGGGGCCTATCTAACCGGGTATGGCGGACGTGGCCTGCTGCTCAGCAGTGAGATGGAGCAACGCTTCTCCGGGCTCATGCAGAGGCACGGCTCGAAGGCGATGTTTCTCATGGCAGTCCTCATCAACCCCATCTACTACCCCTTCGCCGTGTGGATGGGGGTGATGCGCGTGAAGATAGGCAAGTTCTTCTTCCTGACGTTGCTGGGCAGGACCCTGAAGAACCTCCTGCTTGCCTACGTCGGCTACTTCGGCATCCGAACCGTGCTCCAGTGGCTCGGCCTCAGCGTCTAACTTGTGTGGGCATCGCTCCATACGGTATATTTGTCGCTCAGCGGGGCTGTAGCTCAATCGGGAGAGCGTCTGACTGGCAGTCAGAAGGTAGTGGGTTCGAATCCCATCAGCTCCACCATCTCGAATACTCCTGGGGCAGTGCGTGAGGCATCCTGTGTCAGCGGCGAGTTTCTTCTTCCGAATGGACATCCCTCCGCGTGCAGCTCCGGTCTCATAGCGCGCCTGTCATGCGGTGAGGTGGCGCATGACACAGACGTCGGCCGAACGCCTGTCTGGTGGGAGTGGTAGCGGTAGCCTTGCCATGAGTGCGGGACACCGGCTCCTGTGGGGTTGCCTCGCGCGCCTGCAGAGCGCGATATGGAATCCTGCACGAGAGCTCCAGGCACAATTGTGAACAGGGAACAGATGACGGACAGAAGGGTACGGGTTGTGCCGGCGCTGCTCACCGACAATGCATCGGCTCTCTCCACGATGGCAGGTGTTGCAGCAGGTTTTGCCACGTTCGTTCAGGTGGATGTCATGGACGGGGATTTCGTTCCCGCTCGTAGTATCACGGCCGATGATCTGCAGTCGACGGTTCTGCCGTTCGACTGGGAAGCACACTTGATGGTGCAGTGCCCTGAAACGTACTTCGCTCCCATGAAGCGTGCCGGCGCGCAGCGGGTCATCTTCCATCAGGAGGCGTCAGGAGATCCAGTCGTTTCCATCCGGGCCGCGAGGGAGTTGGGGCTGGATGTTGGCCTTGCGCTCAATCCTGAAACTCCTGTCGACACCGTCCTTCACCTGCTGGACCGCCTGGATGTGCTGCTTCTGCTTACTGTGACTCCCGGCTACTATGGCAGCCTATTCGTTCCGGTGGTCCTCGACAAAGTGCGGGAACTGCGTACTCTGGCTCCGGCGCTGGAGATCGAGGTTGACGGAGGAGTCAAGGAGAGCAACATAGGAGATGTTGTGCGTTCTGGCGCGGACTCCATCTGCGTGGGAAGCGCTATCTTTCTGCAACCCGAACCGCCGCTGGCATATGAGCGGTTGGTGACTCTCGCCGGGAGAGCTGCGTCCGGTCGGTCGGATGACCGGGCAACCGGCTGACACACGCTGCAGACGGGCTGACGAATCCGAGAAAGCTCCAGCACATGTGAAATGTGCCGCTACTCGGGCCACGACCAGGGGTTGTGTTGTCTCAATCCGTGTCCGGTCCGGCCAGTTTGCTCAGAACCGCACGCAGTTCCTGCGGGTCCTCGGAAGGCAACTCTATGTGCAGCACCGCTCTTCCGCGCTGTGAGAGAGCCCTGAAATCACCGATAGCCTGGGCCTGCGACACGACGCCGAAGCCGTGGGGTCGTCCTGGAATACGGTCATCTTCAGTCCGCCGGGCGGTGAGCAGGATGAAGAGGCCCGAGTCAGGTCCTCCTTTGTGAAGCTGACCTGTTGAGTGCAGGTAGCGCGGACCGTAGCCGAGGGTTGTGGCGGTTCGGCGAGCAGCGACTATCTGGCTGCGGAACTCCGAGAACACGCTGTTCATCTCGGCGGTCTCACGGAGGTACGCGAGAAGTGCAAGATAGGAGGGCGCCCTCAGGTCGCGAAGTTCCTTGAGAACTCCGGCACGTGAGGTCATGGCTGGCAGCGCGCCTGCAGACACGAATTCCGCGAGGATTTGGCCCGTGGCCTCCTTGGCGCTCTGTACGTCCGGCTGGTCGAAGGGGTCAATCTGGAGGAGGGCCCCGGCGACCGCAGTCGCATACTCCCAGCGGAAGAACTCTGAGCCGAGGGAGTCACCATCTCTCAGTCCGAAAGTCACACACGGCAAGCCTGCCTCCACCACGAGCTGAGCATGTCTGTCGCTTTCCTGGTTCGAATCTCCTTCTAGACGGACGTACACGAATGCCCTGTCATTTGCGTAGGACTCCGGTGGCGCGAAAGGCTCATCCACTACCGGGACAATCCCCTGCCCATTCTTCCCGGTGCTCTCCGCGAGCAATTGCTCTGCCCACAATCCGAAGCCTCCGAGTCTCGGAGAGGTGATGAACGTGAGCTTGTCACGGCCTGTGCGGGCGCAGCCAACCAGGTATGCGCCAAGCCACGCACCGGGGTTCCCGGCGGCACCTGACGTGGCCGCACATGAATGCGCCATGTGCCTGGCGCTGTTGAGCAGGCGGCCTGCCTCGACTCCGGCTATCGCTCCGGGAACAAGGCCGAAGAGTGAAAGCACGGAGAAACGGCCGCCGATGTCCGGTGGGTTCAGGAACAGCCTTCGGAAGCCTTTCTGGCTCGCAAGCTCCGCGAGAGACGTGCCGGGATCCGTGATGGCGATGAAATGGCCGCCCGAATCCTTCGCCCCGAGTTCGCGCTCGACCGTCGAGCGGAAGAAATCGTACAACAGGTTCGGCTCGAGAGTGCCGCCCGATTTCGAGGAGACGATGAAGAGTGTCCGGTCAAGTGCAACGTTGCCGGCTACTGCGTGGACCGCTCCCGGCACTGTTGAGTCGAGGACGTGAAGCCTGGGGCTGTTGGCGCCGGTCCCGGCAACCTGGCCGATGACGTGGGCGCCCAGGCTGCTTCCTCCCATTCCAAGCAGCACAGCGTCTGTGAATCCTTCCTGTCGGACCTCCTCCGCGAACTGCAGCAGACGCTCTTCGTGTTGCCGCATGGTGTCGCCCACGTGAAGCCAGCCGAGACGCTCGCCGATTGCTTCAGAGTCACCCTGCCACAGTGTCGCATCGTGGGCCCGGATGCGCTCGTTGAAACGGATTCCGTCGACTTCCGCGAGACACTGGTCGACGGAGTGCGCCACGTCTGGCGGGAAGGCGTAGGAGTCGTAGGATTCAGTCGGCGTTGTCATCTATGTCTGCAGGTTCCTCCTCGTTTTCTTCTTTCGTGGCCCAGCCCTGCTCGATTGCCATGATTTTGTCGATACGTCTCAGATGGCGCTCCTCGCCTGAGAACCGGGCCATCAGGAATGCCGCGACAATCTCTGTGGCCAGCTCGATTCCTATCACCCGGGCGCCCATGCAAAGGGCATTCATGTCGTCATGTTCCACGCCCTGGTGGGCCGAGTATGTGTCGTGACAGAGCCCTGCGCGTACGCCCGGAACCTTGTTGCACGCGATGGATGCTCCAACGCCGCTGCCGCAGATGACAACCGTGCGCTGAACGTCGCCGGATGAGACGGCTCGCGCGGCCGCAATCGCAAAGTCAGGATAGTCGTCGCTTGAATCGTAGGAATCCGCCCCCAGATCAAGGAAGTCGACTGCGTCTGCCAGCCGCCGCACAAGCTCCTGCTTGAGGTCGAAGCCTCCGTGGTCTGCCGCGATAGCGATGCGAAGTTTCAATAGCCGCCTCCTTTGAGCACTTGTAGAGCCTCCTGGACGATCCTGTCAGGCGTTAGCCCGAGACGCCGGTAGAGCTCGGGCCCCGGGGCGGAGGCGCCGAATCTGTCAATACCGATGGCCTTTCCATCCAATCCTGCGTAGCGTTCCCAGCCGAGTGTGATTCCAGCCTCCACCGATATCCGGGCGCGGACCGCCGAAGGGAGGACTGACTCTCTGTAGTCCTGAGGTTGTGCCTCGAACAGCTCCCAGCTTGGCATGGACGCAACTCTCAGATTGATACCACGGTCTGCCAGAATCCGTGCGGCCTCAAGCGCCAGGTGGATTTCCGACCCGGTTGCTATCATGAGCAGATCAGGTGAGTCGGAAGTCTGCCACAACGAGTAGCCGCCACGCAGCACACCTTCGGCTGACGCGTAGACGCCCCTGTCGAGGACGGGCAGGGACTGCCGGGTCAGGACCAGGGCGGTGGGGCCGTGCACGTTCTCTATGGCGGCCACCCATGCCATAGCTGTCTCCGTGGCATCGGCCGGACGTATGGTCGTCAGATTCGGCACGGACCTGAGCCCCATGACTTGCTCTATGGGCTGGTGGGTCGGTCCGTCTTCTCCTACGCCGATGGAATCGTGAGTGAAGATGAATACAACGCGTATGCCCATGAGTGCTGCCAGCCGTACCGCGGGGCGCATGTAGTCGTAGAAGACCAGGAACGTCGCCGTGTAGGGAATCACTCCGCCGTGAACGGCCATTCCATTGGCGATAGCTCCCATCGCGTGTTCCCTGATGCCGAAGTGCAGATTGCGGCCGCTGTAGTCCGCGGGGCCGAAGTCGCCCTCCCCGTCCAGCAGTGTCTTGGTCGAGGGCGCCAGGTCTGCCGAACCGCCAAGGAGACTGCGTATGCGTGGCGCGAGCCTATTGAGCACCGCGCCCGAAGCAACCCTCGTGGCCATCGGCTTCTCCGCCGAAAGAAACAGAGCTGCAAGACCCTCGTCCCACCCATCCGCCAGTTCGCCGCGCAGTTGAGCCTCCAACTGGCGCGCTTCCTCCGGGTACGCCGAGCTGTAGGACTTCATCGCGGAGTCCCAGTTCTCTGTCTGCTTCTGACCGCGGCTGAGCGCCTCCCGAAAGTACGACAGTACATCCGGAGGCACGTGGAAAGGCTCCTCTGCCTTCCATCCAAGGTTGATCTTGGTGAGTGCTGTCTCCTCCTCACCGAGTGGTTCACCGTGTGCCCTGGCTGTGCCTGCCTTGTGCGGGCTCCCATAGCCGATGATGGTGCGGCAGATGACGAGGGAAGGGTGATTGATGTCTTCCCGGGCTTCCCGCACCGCCACTTCAACTTCCTGCGGGTTCATGCCGTCGATTGGCCCGACCACCTGCCACCCGTAGGAACGAAACCGCGCTCCGACATCCTCTGTGAAACTGAGTTGGGTTGGCCCCTCGATAGATATGCTGTTGTCGTCGTAAAGATAGATCAGTCTCCCGAGGCCAAGCTGCCCGGCAAGAGATGCCGCTTCCGAGGAGAGTCCTTCCTGAAGGTCTCCGTCGGAGACGATGGCGTATACATAGTGGTCGACCACGGTGTGTCCCGGGCGATTGTAGCGACTGGCCAGCCAACGCTCGGCTATGGCCATGCCTACGCCGTTCGCGAAACCCTGGCCCAGAGGCCCGGTGGTTGTCTCGACACCGGGAGTCAGACCGTACTCCGGGTGTCCCGCCGCCCGGCTTCCCCACTGGCGGAATCCCTTGAGTTCTTCCAGTGACAGGTCATAGCCAGTGAGGTAGAGAAGGGCGTACAGAAGCGCTGACGCGTGCCCTGCCGACAGTACGAATCGGTCGCGATTGCTCCATCCAGGATTGGCCGGATTATGCCTCAGGAAGCGGGTCCACAGGACGTGTGCCATGGCTGCTGCGCCCAGTGGGGCCCCCGGGTGTCCGGAGTTGGCCCTCTGCACGGCGTCAATCGACAACGCGCGGACGGTGTTGATGCACTGCTGCTCGAAATCCGTGTCTGTCATGCGGGTCTGCCTCTTCCTAGCTTTGCGCTATCTGTGAATGATGGGCTGGCTTATCTTCAGGATGTGATTGGCTTGCAGGACTCTTCATCCCTGTTGTCGCGAGTTGCGTTCGTGATTCGTAGTCCCGAGATCGAATCCTCCTGTTTGCAGCACCGGACGACAGCCCTGACTGTGTGCGGCGTCCGGCGCGTCATCTATTATGCCTGTCCACGGAACCGTCGTGCAGGGGACGCGCGGGAATATCCTTGTCTCAACGCCGGCATCTTCTGCCTCCGGTGCCGGCACAATCACCCGGACTGCGCGATTGTCCTTCATGCGGCCTCGTTGTACACCGTGCGGTGCGCTTACTCGTAGGTTAGGGCCGTGGCGTGGGGCATGTCAATGCGTGAACGTGAAGCATCCACCGCACCGCTGCCCCGGGAACAGAGAGTGCGTGGAGAGTCGGAGAGAGCAGTTCGCCCGGCCGGACCGGCTGTGATGATTCACGATGCCTCCCGCGAGGGCAGGTGCGGGGTTGGGGCACAGTGGACATAAGAGTTCAGAGTGCTTCGGACTTCCCATTTGGCCTGGCTTCGGCTAGAATTCACAGCTATGACCAGCAAGTACGTTCCCCGGGAAATCGAGACGAAATGGCAGGACAAATGGGCGGCCGACCGCCTTTACGAGGTCAGCGAGGACGATGAGCGCCCCAAGTACTACGCGCTCACCATGTACCCCTATCCGTCAGGTGACCTCCACATCGGGCACTGGTATGCGATGGCTCCATCTGATGTTCGTGCGCGCTTCAAGCGCATGCAGGGCTTCAATGTGATGCACCCGATGGGCTTCGACGCCTTCGGTCTTCCCGCGGAGAACGCAGCCATCAAGCACGGTATTCATCCCTACAAGTGGACGATGGCGAACATCGAGAGGATGCGCTCTCAGTTGCGGACTATGGGGGCCATCTACGACTGGACGCGCGAAGTTGTCAGCTGTCAACCGGAGTACTATCGCTGGACCCAGTGGTTCTTCCTCAAGCTATATGAGGCTGGCCTGGCGTACAGGGGGGCGGCGCCCGTCAACTGGTGTCCACAGTGCCAGACAGTACTGGCAAATGAGCAGGTCATCGGAGAGGGAGAGTGCGAACGATGCGGCGCGATGGTGACCAAGAGAGAGCTCGAACAGTGGTTCTTCCGCATAACGAAGTACGCAGAGGAACTGCTCGACTTCAGCAAGATTGACTGGCCCGAGCGAATCAGGACAATACAGACGAACTGGATTGGGAGAAGTGAGGGTGCTGATGTTTCATTCGGACTGGAGCACCCCGGCGTAGAGCAGAAAGAGATTCGAGTATTCACGACACGCCCCGACACCATCGGTGGTGTCACGTTCTTCCTGCTGTCGCCGGAGCACCCGCTTGTGTCGAAGCTCACGACGCCTGAGCATCGGGACGAGGTGGAGGAATACATCCAGTGGTGCCGTCGACAGGCAGACTATGAACGGACCGCTCTCGGCAGGGAGAAGACGGGAGTCTTTGTTGGCAGCTATGTCATCAACCGGTTCACCGATGAACGGGTGCCGATATGGATAACCGATTACGTTCTCTCCACGTACGGCACAGGGGCGGTCATGGGAGTTCCGGCCCATGACGAGCGGGACTTCGAGTTCGCCACGAAGTTCGGGCTACCGATACGGACCGTGATTGCCCCTCCGGACTGGACGGGAGAACAGCTGGAGGAGTCGTATGTCGGTGACGGGACGCTGGTGAATTCCGGAGAGCTCGATGGGCTTCCGGCCGCGGAGGGATTCAATGCCGCCTGCGCCATTGCTGAACGCGAGGGCTGGGGCAAGGCCTCGGTAGCCTATCGCATCCGCGACTGGCTGATATCGCGCCAGCGCTACTGGGGAGCCCCGATTCCGATGGTGTACTGCGACAGGTGTGGCATCGTACCTGTGCCCGAAGCTGACCTCCCTGTGCTGCTCCCCTCTGACGCCGAGTTCAAGCCCACAGGCGAGTCGCCTCTGAAATACTGCGATTCGTTCGTCAACACTGTCTGCCCGTCGTGCGGTGGCCCGGCGAAGCGGGAGACAGACACGATGGACACGTTCATGTGTTCCAACTGGTACTTCCTTCGCTTTACGAGTCCGGGAGTCGACGACGCACCTTTTGATATGGACAAATTGAACTACTGGATGCCCGTGGACCTGTATACGGGTGGTGCTGAGCATGCCGTGCTGCACCTGCTGTACTCACGGTTCTTCGTGAAGGCCCTTCGTGATGTGGGGTTGCTGCAGTTCGATGAGCCCTTCACGCAGCTGTTCAACCAGGGAACCATAATCTATGGTGGCGGCAAGATGAGCAAGTCGAAGGGGAATGTTGTTGCCCCTGACAAATATGTCTCGGAATTGGGCGCGGACGCGGTGCGCGCGTATCTCATGTTCGTGGGTCCCTGGAACCTCGGAGGGGAGTGGAGCGACAGCGGCATTGTCGGCTTCAGCCGGTGGTTCAATCGCGTGTGGAACCTCTGTGAGTCGCAGTATTCCCCGGGGACAGTGGATGAGGCGACCGAGAAGGATGTGCTGCACGCGACGCACAAGACCATCAAAGCCGTGACGGAGGACATTGAGGAATTCAGGTTCAATACGATGCTCGCCAGGCTGATGGAGTTCACGAACTTGCTTGGCCCCGTTCTCGAGGCAGGAAGTGTCTCGGCGGCCACGTGGAATGAGGCGATACGGGTTCTCCTGCTCCTGGTAGCCCCGACCGGGCCTCACATCGCGGAGGAACTGTGGACGCGTCGAGGATATGGATACAGCATCCACAACCAGCTGTGGCCGGCATTCGACGAGTCCCTTGCGCGTGAAGAGGAAACAACCGTTGCGATTCAGGTGAACGGCAAGCTGCGAGACAAACTGGTTGTTCCTGCGAATATGTCGGAGGAGGAGGTTCGAACGCTGGCGCTGGCGAGTGACCGGGTGAAAAGCCACACCGATGGAAAGACCATACGCAAGGTTATCTATGTCCCCGGGCGCGTAGTCAGCATCGTCGTATCGTGACAATGAGATGAAACTGACATTTGTTGGCGGTGGCACGATGGCCGAGGCTCTCATCAGGCGTCTGCTCGCGGGCGAAGTGGTTTCGCCCGGACAGGTGCGGGTGGCCGACCCGGCAGAGGGGCGGCGGGAGCTGCTTGAACGGCAATATGGTGTGGATACGTACCCGGAGCCGTCGGACTGCATAGGTGGAGCCGATGTCGTCGTGCTCGCCGTGAAGCCACAGGACCTCGAAAAGGCCGCGAGTCAGATGGGAAAGCTCGAGGAGGGGCAGCTGCTGCTGTCTATTCTCGCCGGGGTCAAGCTGGAAAGGCTCGCCACTCGCTTCGAGCACGGCATCATCGTCCGAGCCATGCCGAATATGCCGGCCCAGATTGGACAGGGCATGACGGTGTGGACTGCCACGTCCGGAGCGGGAGAGCCGCACATCGAGCGAGCGCGAACGATTCTATCTGCTCTTGGCGAAGAACTGTACGTCCCGGACGAGAAGTACGTGGACATGGCCACTGCGCTCAGCGGCAGCGGGCCTGCCTACGTTTTTCTCTTCGTCGAGGCGCTGATTGACGGAGCGGTCAGGATTGGAATGCCGCGGTCAATGGCGGAGGAGCTTGCCGTGCAGACGGTTCTTGGCTCGATGGGATACCTGCGTGAAGCGGGGAAACATCCCGCCGAACTGAGAAACCTGGTCACATCTCCCGGGGGGACAACAGCAACTGCCCTCCACGAACTTGAGAAGGGCAGCTTGAGAACACTGATTGCCGAGGCGGTTGCTGCCGCCTACACCAGAACGAAGGGCCTCTAGTAGGTTCCCTCTACCGGCGTCTCGCCCGGATGCAGCTTCTTGAATTTCTCCAGGAGCTGTTCCTTGGACTCGCTGTTGTCTGGATCCTGCACGGGCGCTCCGACAGGGCAGACCTCAGCGCAGCGAGCAGATTCGAACCAGCCCACGCACTCGGTGCACTTATCGGCATCGATTACGTACGCCGCTTCCCCCTCGCTGATGGCCTCGTTCTTGCACTCGGATTCGCACGCGCCACAGCTAATGCAGTCATCTGTGATCTTGTACGCCATGCTCTTGCCCTACCTCCTCAGGTACGCGTAGATGAACTATTGTACTGGGCTCCCATCCGTTTTTCAACCTCTCGTATGTAGTCGGCGTACTTGTGAGTGAGGGCCTCGGCCACGTAGTCGGATACCATCCCGTCGAGGCGGCCACCGAGCCTTGCGACTTCCTTGATGACACTGGAACTGATGAACTGGTACTTGGGGCTCGTCATCAGGCATACGAGCTCGATATCCGGTGCGAGGGATCCGTTCATCAGGGCCATCTCGAATTCCCGCTCGAAGTCGGAGTTTGCCCGTAGCCCTCGAATCATGACATCCGCCTTCACCTGGTGGATGAAGTCAACCACCAGGCCCGAGAAGGACTGGACCGTAACGTTGGGGATACCCTCGGCGGCCTTGGTGGCCAGGTCAACGCGCTCCTGCACGTTGAACAGGAGTTTCTTCTCCGGCCTGTCATAGACCGCAACGAAGAGATAGTCGAAAAGCGCCGAAGCCCTCCTGATTATGTCGGCGTGGCCGTTCGTTATAGGGTCGAACGAGCCGGGATATACCGCGATTGTCATCTCATTGCTCCTCTCTACGATAGATAGAGATATGTGAGTCGCCGTAGCGACGCTTCTTCCAGGCCGTCAGTGGCCCGTGGGTATCGCTCAGTGGATGACGGTTGCCGTGACTGACGACCATGAGAGCGTCCGGCGCAAGCAGCCTGCTCGTGGACAGGACCGACAACAGTCCGTCGGTGGATGGTTCGTCGTAAGGAGGATCGAGGAAAATCACGTCGTATTGCCGTTCAAGTACTTCCGTCGCCCTGCTCGCCGCGATGCAGTATACGCCCGCAAGGTCGGCGAAACCTGTCTTTGCCAGATTCTGCCTGATGACGCTGCAACAGTCATGGCTCCGGTCCACGAAGTCACACCAGGCAGCACCTCTGCTCAGGGCCTCAATGCCAAGCGCCCCTGTGCCGGCGAACAGATCGAGCACAACCTCGCAGCTGCAGCCGCAACTCTCAAGCATCGAGAAGATGGCCTGCCTCGTCAGGCTCGTGGTGGGTCTCACCCGCCGCCCCGAGGGGGCCCTCAGCTCGATACCCCCCGCACGTCCCCCCACAACTCGCATTCTACGCCCCGAATGGTGCTGCATTGTACTATGCGCCACGTACGTTCATCAATAGCTCCAAACGTTTGACTGCCCCAGGTGCATCTACTATACTTCGAAGCAGGGTTCGAAGGGTAGTTGTACGTATGAGTAGCGGTTTTGAGCGGTTTTCCGAAGGTGCCCGCAGAGTCCTGACAAAGGCTCAGGAAGAAGCGAAACGCCTCGGTCACAGCTATATCGACACCGAGCACATCCTCCTTGGAATTGTTGGTGAGGAGGCCGGCGTCGCCTCGAAGGTCCTCACGAATCTTGGAGTCCCTCTCACTAAGGTGCGCGCCGCTGTGGAGTTCGTCGTTGGCAAAGGCGAGCGCCGGACCACAGGCGAGATAAGCCTCTCACCGCGTGCGAAGAGGGCGATTGAGATAGCGGTTGACGAGGCAAGGCGACTCAACTCCACCTACATAGGCAGCGAGCACTTGTTGCTCGGCCTGCTTGGCGGCAAGGAAGGCGTGGCCTGTAACGTGCTGGAGAACTTCGGTATCACGCTCGAGCGCGCCCGCGAAGAGGCCGCCCAGGTGATGAAGCACGATGTCGTCCGTGCCCGGACCAATCGGACGGCGAGCAAGACCCCTACCCTCGACCAGCTTGGCACTGATCTTACTGAGCTTGCGCGTTCGGGCAAGCTCGATCCAATCATCGGGCGCACGAAGGAGATCGAGCGGGTCATTCAGATCCTGAGCAGGCGCACGAAGAACAACCCGGCGCTCATAGGCGAGCCGGGAGTCGGAAAGACCGCAATAGTCGAGGGTCTTGCACAGCGAGTGGTGGAGGGGGATGTTCCGGAGGTCCTCCAGGGAAAGAGGATTGTCGCCCTCGACATCGGCTCGCTCGTCGCGGGCACCAAGTACCGTGGCGAATTCGAAGAGCGCATGAAGAAGGTCATTGAGGAGGAGAAGGCGTCGGGCAACTGCGTTCTCTTCATTGACGAGATGCATACTATTGTCGGGGCGGGTGCCGCCGAGGGTGCGGTCGATGCCTCCAACATGCTCAAGCCTGCGCTGTCTCGTGGACATCTGCAGTGCATTGGCGCAACAACTCTCAACGACTACCGCAAGTACGTTGAGAAGGATCCGGCTCTCGAACGCAGGTTCCAGACGGTTCTGGTTGCTGAGCCGACTGTTGAGGAGACGCTCGGCATACTGCATGGCGTAAGGTCCCGCTACGAGGACTTCCATCAGCTGACTATCTCCGATGACGCACTCAGTAGCGCCGCATCTCTTGCCTCGCGCTACATCGCTGACCGCTTTCTACCCGACAAGGCCATTGATGTCATTGACGAAGCGAGCTCTCGCGTTCGCATACGGCGCGGCAGCGCTCCTATCGGACTCACCGAAGCTCGCAAGGCGCTGGAGAGCCTCAGACGCGAGAAAGAGACAGCCATTGCCTCACAGCAGTACGAGTACTCAAGCGAGTTGCGCGAGCGCGAACTCCAGCTCATGGACAAAGTAACCACCGTTGAGCAGGAGTGGCAGGTTCAGCGCGCAACGGAGAAACCCGAGGTCGGCGAGGATGATGTGGCCGAGGTCGTCAGTATGTGGACGGGCATTCCTGTTGTGCGCCTGAGTTCCGATGAGAGCTCCCGGCTGCTACAGATGGAAGATGCCCTTCACAAGCGCATAATCGGCCAGGGTGAGGCAGTCACGACGATTGCCAGGGCTGTCCGTCGTGCCCGGGCCGGCCTGAAGGATCCGAGGCGCCCAATCGGTGTCTTTATCTTCCTGGGGCCGACCGGCGTCGGCAAGACCGAGCTCGCGAGGGCGCTCTCCGAGTTCATGTTTGGCGCCGAGGATACTCTCATCCGCCTGGACATGTCTGAATTTATGGAGCGCCATACTGTTGCACGGCTCGTCGGCGCGCCACCGGGCTATGTCGGCTATGACGATGGTGGTCAGCTCACCGAGGCGGTTCGCCGCAAGTCGTACTGCTGCATCCTGCTCGACGAGATTGAGAAGGCCCATTATGACGTGTTCAACATCCTGTTGCAGATTTTCGACGATGGCCATCTCACCGACGCCAAGGGTCGGAAGGTGGACTTCCGGAACAGCATCATCATCATGACCAGCAACGTCGGTGCGGAGCTTATTCGCAAGGACATGAACATCGGTTTCCCGACGCATTCCGACGGGGCTCAGAAGCAGCAGCAGGACTACGAGAAGATGAAGGACCGGGTCCTCACGGAGTTGAAAAACCGGTTCCGTCCCGAGTTCCTCAACCGTCTTGACGCTTCCGTTGTGTTTCATTCTCTGGGCAGGGAAGAACTTCGCCAGATTGTCGACCTCATGCTTGCCCAGGTGGCTGCGGCGCTGAAGGAAAAGAACATCACTATCGAGGTATCGGAAGCGGCGAAGGACTTGTTGGGCAGCAAGGGCTATGATCCGGTATTCGGGGCCCGGCCGCTGCGTCGGCTTATTCAGACCATGCTTGAGGACCAGCTCTCCGACGCAATCCTGCGTAGTGAGTTCCAGTCCGGAGACGCCGTGGAGATCGACTGCGAGGATGATCAGCTTGTCATGCGCCCTCTTGTCCGGGAAGCTGTGTCATAGACTCGCCAGACACCGAGTGTGACGCCTGAGAATCGCGACAAGGGCAAGCTTAAGCAGATATTCATCTGTCAGCAGTGTGGTCGCGAGAGCCTGAGATGGCTCGGGCGTTGTCCTGGCTGCGAAAGCTGGAATAGCTTCGAACCTGTCTCCGTTGAGCGCCGTCCTCCCTCCGGTCTGCGCTCTCTTTCAAACAGCGCAAGTCCCGAGGAGCTTGCCGCCGTAGCCCTGGATGCCACTCCGCGTCTGAGTCTGGGCATCTCCGAGTTCGACAGGGTTCTCGGTGGGGGGCTTGTGCCCGGATCGCTCGTGCTGCTTGGAGGGGAACCGGGCATCGGCAAGTCAACGCTTCTTCTCCAGGTCTGCTCCCGAATGGCGCACGATGGCAGCCCGGTTGTGTACGTATCGGGCGAGGAGTCCTCACAGCAAGTGAGGCTTCGCTCCATCCGGCTCGGCGTATCGGGCGAGAACATCATCCTCCTGCCGGAGACGAACCTGGACGCTGTCCTCAGCCACCTGTCGGTGATGACGCCGGCGATGGTCATCGTTGACTCAATCCAGACCATGTGCCTGGATGGCGTTCCCGGTGCGCAGGGTAGCCTGAGCCAGGTTCGTGAGAGCACGCTGGCCCTCATGAGATTCGCGAAGCAGCGTTCTGTCCCCGTTCTCATGGCGGGGCATGTCACGAAAGATGGTTCCATCGCGGGTCCCGGAGCCCTCGATCATATCGTGGATGTCGTCCTCTACATGGAGGGCGAGAGGCACAGTGCGTACCGGCTGGTTCGAAGCGTCAAGAACCGGTTTGGCTCCACTGACGAACTCGGGGTCTTCGAGATGGTTTCCAACGGCCTGGCCGAGGTCGAGAATCCGTCCAGCATCTTCGTTGGCAGAGACAGGGGCGAAGCCAGTGGGGCCGTGGTTGTGCCCGTGCTGGAAGGCAGTCGACCGCTTCTGGCGGAGATACAAGCTCTCAGCACCCCCTCAGGATTTGGACCGCCGAGGCGGGTGGCCAACGGGTTCGACGTGAACCGTCTTCTTCTCATTACGGCTGTCCTGACGAAACGAACCAGGCTGAAGCTATCCAACCAGGATGTTATTGTGAACGTGACAGGTGGCCTGAGGATCTCGGAGCCGGCTGCGGACCTCGGGGTGGCGCTGGCAATCGTCTCAAGCATGCGGGACAGGGCTCCCAGGCGAGGACTCGTTGTCTTCGGAGAACTTGGACTCGGGGGTGAGTTGAGAGCCGTGTCCCAGCCCGCGAGACGTCTGGCCGAAGCAGCACGACTCGGCTTCGAAAGCTGCCTCCTTCCATCTGATGCGAAGCTGCCGCCTTCAGAGGTCTCCGGGATAAAGCCGCTGTATGCGACATCACTCGGCCAGGCGCTTGCTTTCGCGTTTGAGCGCGAGAGCGGTGAAACAGGCGCGCAGGTTTGACAATGGAACGGGTTGGTGTGGTTGTCCCTGCCGCGGGGCGTGGCACGCGGATGTGTGGTGAGGACAAGCTGTTTCTCTGCCTGGGCGGGAAATCACTGCTGGCGTGGTGCATCGATACGCTGGAGCGCTGCGACCTGGTCACTGATGTGGTTGTTGCCCTCAATCCCGACACAATCGCTCTTGGTGAGGAACTGTGCCGCACGCGGGGATGGACCAAGACCAGGTTCTGTCTCGGCGGAGACCGCCGGCAGGACTCGGTCGGGAACGCGCTTCGAGCCATTGGAGAGGTGGGCTGGGTGATTGTGCATGATGGTGACCGTCCCTTCCTGACGCAAGAGCTGCTGGAAGAGGGACTCCGCTCGGCGCGGGAGACCGGCGTTGCTGTCGCCGCGGTACCGGTCAAGGACACGGTGAAGGTGGCGGATGAGTCGAACAACGTCCTGCGGACGCTAGAACGCGACGTGCTCCGCGCTGCTCAAACACCTCAGGTCTTTCGCGCGGACATCATTCGCGACGCCTGCGCAGGCATGAGCGACGCAGTCACTGACGATGCCATGCTTGCGGAGAGGCTTGGTTGTACCGTTCGCCTGTATCCCGGCTCCTATCAGAACCTGAAAGTGACCACTCCGGAGGACCTGCTCCTGGCCAGGTTAATCGCAGAGAGATGGGGGGATTCCACATGAGAATCGGAGCAGGCTACGACAGCCATCGCCTTGTGGAGGGCAGGAGACTGATTCTCGGTGGTGTTGATGTGCCCTTCGCACGGGGTCTTGATGGGTGGAGCGATGCTGATCTAGTCACTCACGCTGTTGTGGATGCCATTTGCGGGGCGGCGTGTCTCGCGGATATCGGGACGCATTTCCCCAGCGGCGACGCGCGGTTCCGGGACGTCTCCAGTATCGACTTGCTGGAGACAGTCGCCGGGATGATTGCGGAGATGGGGCTGAGCGTTGCGAATGTTGATGTGGTCGTCATTGCGGAGGGCCCGCTGCTCTCGCCTTTCATCAGGCAGATGAGGGAGACGCTCGGCGCAGCGATGGGAGTTGTCCCGGAGCGTGTCTCTGTCAAAGCGAAGACGAATGACGGCCTTGGCTTCATCGGACGTGGTGAGGGAATGGCGGCCTACGCGGTTGTGCTCCTCGAACCCTAGGAGCCTGTCGGAGAAACAGCCCCCTTGGTATTGGTACGAAGGGAGCAACTTGGCCATGTCGCGCTGTTGACACGCCACTCATTATCATCATTCACGGTCGAGTCCCCTAGTGTAGGGGCGGACCTCTGTGTCCGCCCGCCACGGGTTTGTACACCGTCGACGGTTGGTTGCGCCAACACTTCCACCTGCAGCCATCGCCTCCACCACGGGCAGGCGCAGAGGCCTGCCCCTACATTCGGACCGCCTCGCGTCCACCGGGCACGTGCAACGTGCCCCTGCATTTCGCGCTTCGCGCACTCCCGGCCTTCGTGAAGTGGCGCACCAACCCTGCCCTACGCTGTGTAGCCTCACCGTGAGTGTGGTTATTCCGACAGGCTCCTAGGTCACCTGCATCCGCTGTGTGACCTTACCGTGAGTCCGGAATACCTGGAATGTGACACTTCGTCCGCTGTGCAGTTCCTTCTCGCTCTCTGCTCTCAGCCGCGCGAAGTCAGCCGTCTCGAGGAATCGCCGCAGGAGTTCAATCTCGTCCAGTGTCGCGTCGTCTGTCTTCTCCCCACGGAGAATCGACTCGGTGAGACGATGAAATCGCCGGCGTGCGGTTGTCTCGATACACTGCTCGGCAGTAGGGCTCAGCTCGATTCGAGTCATGTGACATGTCTAACACAGTCGCCCCGGCCTATCAAGCCTTTGGGGCAGGCAGGTAGTGGGGAAGTGGGCCTCTGTCTCGATGATGACTCGGCGTGGCGGTCCCGGCAGGCATCCGGCTTCGGGAGTGCTACAATTCAGCGGTATAAGAAATGGGACTGTGGGCGCGCCTTGCGTCGGCTATGTGGGCAGGTCTGCCTGACCGGCAGCCGGGCGCAGTAGCAGCGTAGAGTGTGAGGCTCTACACGAGTCCCTGGAGGTACTGTATGCCGATCTATGAGTACGAGTGTGACGGGTGTGGCAAGAGATTCGAGGTTCGACAGGCTATCGGAGAGGATGGCTCGGACCTTAAGTGTCCTGATTGTGGAGTTGTCGGTCCCACGCGGTTGTTCTCATCTTTCTTCTGCTCCGGCTCAGATGACCTGTCTTTCTCGGGTGCCGGTGGCAGCAGCTGTTCAACGTGTAGCACCGGTAACTGCACATCGTGCGGTATCTAGTGGCGTTCGCATGCGGAGTTCCCTGGACATGTCCTTCTTGTGACACTGATGATTGACCACACTGGAGCGTGTTCGGGGGTGCGGGTCAGCAGAAGTGTGATGATACTGTTCCGATGCAACCGTGTGTGCCCGGCGCTGGAGCCGACTCAGTTGGGCAGAGGTGACACATGACAGCGGCTGCGGGGGCACTCATGCCCCGGGCTGACTGGCTTCGATATCAGCGAGATGCTGCGATAGCCCCCCGCCTCGTGGCTACGTGGTTCACTGCATCGACCCGCACCCATCTTCCCGCCGTTTCGGTTGCGAAATGCCCGGGAGGCGGCCTGCGTGTTTGATTTCCTGCCAATCCTTGTCGTAACCGGGGCAGTGGTTGGCTTCACCGCAGCGCTGCTGGGTGTGGGGGGCGGCTTTATCATGGTTCCCGTGATGTACTGGGTCATGTCCGGGGCCGGCGTCGCTGAAGACGTTGCGCTGCTCACAGCTTTTGGAACGAGCCTCTTCGTCATCATTCCCACCGTCGCAAGTAGCACCTGGCGCCATCACAAGTGCGACGCCGTTGTCTGGAACGTGTCTCTCGTTCTTGGCCCGTGCGGACTTGTTGGAGCGCTGGCAAGCTCGACGGTTGCGGCGAGTCTGCCGGGGAGTGTTCTCAAGATGGGCTTCGGAGTGCTGGTCCTGGTGATAGCCGTGAGGATGGGTGTTGGGTTGCGGGAAGAGTCGTGCGCGGGCGAGTCCTGGCCTCAGCCAAAGCGCGTGCATCTGGTTGTGCTTGGTGTTGTAATGGGGGTTGTCAGCGGACTCACGGGGTTGGGCGGAGGGGCGCTCATGGTGCCGGCGCTGGTTCTACTGTTCCATTTCCCCATGCGGCGGGCGGTGGCCACGTCGAGCGCCGCAATCATCTTCGCCGCCCTCGGCGGTATTGTGGGCTACATTGCGAACGGGCTCGGCGTGCCGGACAGGCTTCCTTACAGCCTGGGCTACGTGAACCTGGCAGTGGGGTTCGCCCTCATCGTCCTGAGCATACCAATGGCGCAGTTAGGTGCGCGAACCGCGCACGTGGTTGATGCCCGCCGACTGAGGCTGCTGTTCGTCGTTCTGATGGTCTACGTGGGCCTGAGGATGATGGGCGCCTTCGAGTGGCTTGGCCTCTAGAGCCGTGGTCCTAGGCAACTGCTGCCACGCGAACCTCGTCTCCCACCAGGGCCTCCAGATACTCTGCGGCACTGCTGTCTCGCAGTGAGATCTCGAGGTAGCCGCTGCTGCCCAGCAGTGCTGCCAGCCCTTCGGTCTCCTGGTAGTAGTGGGAGATGCCGTCGATTCGGGTGCTGCCGATGTAGACGTCCACAGGGCCGGGTGGCAGGTTCGAGCCCCTGATATCCGTCACGAGGTTCCCGAAATGGTCCACGTGCATCACGTGGCCTACAACATCCCCTGATGCGTCAGTCTGTGGCTTCGGGATTGGCTGGATAGTGAGCACGTTTGTCTTCTCTCCGAATTCGTAGGGAGACAGGCCGAGCGAGAGGCCGGCCGCGACGGGTGCGAAGATATCCCTTCCATGGAATGTAGGGCTGACCGGATTTCTCCAGAAACGCGGATCGGTGATAGAGACCGCCTCGATTCCTCGCTTCAGCCGCACCACTGCGGATTCCGTGCCACCATCCGGAGCGCTGTCTTCATTGAGCGCGAGCTGGTCCACTATGTAGCTGAGTACGCCGTTGTCGGGTGCGACGAAGAGGGCGCCCGGGACCTTGAGGATGATTCCCCTGCGCTGGCTGCCGACGCCCGGGTCAATGACCACTACGTGAATCGTGTTCTCCGGGAAGTAGGCGTAGGACGTGGCCAGAATGAACGCGCCATGCCTCACGTTGTGAGGCTCGATGGAGTGAGTGATGTCGATGACGGTCGCGCGCGGGTTTCTGCTGAGGATGACCCCCTTCATCACTGCTGCGTACGCGTCGTCGGTTCCGAAGTCGGTAAGCAGCGTGATTGGTGGCCCCATGACCTGGCTACGAGACGGACACAATCACCATGGCGAGTATGACAAAGAATACCGCCAGAGCAATCGTCAGGCGGAAGAGCGTCTTCTCTACACCCCTTCTGGTCCGGTATACGGAATCGGGCTGCCCGAATATGCCTCCAAGGCCGCCTCCGTGCACTTGCAGAAGGATGACAGAGATAAGGGCCACAGCAACCAGCATTTGGCCTATAGCTAGATAGGTGGGCACTCCTCGCTCCTCCCGGGCTGCTCGCCCGATGCTCCTTGTCTCGCTGCGGATTCCAGACAATGGTCCAGTTACTGCCGTCGTGCAGTCCAGACTCCGCCACGGGACTGCACAATCCCGGCCAGCAGGCCATTATACCAATAATGCTGCTGTGGTGAAAGCTCGCACTGACGTGCGCCCAGCTTGACTCACAGAGTTCGTCCCGCTGCGCCGTGCCATGCGCGCAGCCCGGATGCTTTCAGTTTGCGCGTCACGCTGGTAGTATATCGGGGTTCCCGGCTGTTTCCTGGTGGAGGGGGAAGCGAGGACTTGGTCCAGAGACGAGTCCGTTCTGTGTCATGGGCAAGATAGAGAAGGATCCAACCGAAGTCGCCCGCGACCTCGGCGAATTCGCGAGGCGGCATGGCTTTGTTCTCGCGGACTCGGAGTGCCTCAAGTCCCACACTGCAAGGTATGTCGAGCTTGGTCATTGCCCTTGCGTGGCCTCCCGCATTCTCTGCCCTTGCGAGGAGGCGCTGGCCGATATTGCAAGCACGGGTAGGTGTGAATGTGGAATCATCATCGACCCGGTGCGACTCCGCATGCTCAAGGGGTAGAGGAATGGCTCCCGGCCAGACTCGATAGGAGGTAACTGCGATGGTGAGCGTAGATCGTCTCAAGGAAGTTGGAATATTTCACGGTATCAGTGACGAAGAACTCGACATGGTCAGGCTGAGCGTCGTCCGGGTTCAGCATTTCTCTACAGACGCAGTCGTGTTCACAGAGAACGCAGAGAGCACCGAGCTGTATGTCCTGGATTCGGGACGCGTGAATCTGGAGATTGAGGCGATTCCGGACACGCGCCTTCAGGTGGCGTCCCTGAAGCGAAACGAGGTATTCGGATGGGAGGCTCTGGTCCCGCCCTATCGGTACACGAGTACTGCCAAGGCAGTGACTGATTCCGCGCTGGTTGTCCTGGATGGGTCACGCATGCGGAAGCTGTGCGAGACGTACCCGGACATCTGCGCCCGCGTGATGGAGCGGGTTGTCAGAATCGCGGCTGACCAGTTGGCGGCAACCAGGCAACAGATGTTCATGCTCTACCACACCAGGTAGCCGTTTGCCGGAGGGCGCCACCGTGGAGGCTGAGGAGGCTCCTTCGTGTGAGTTAACCGCCGCGGAGAACCGCGGAAGGAGACATCGGCCTTGCGGTACGTACATCTGCCCGAGGGTTCAGACGACCACAGCGGGTATGGAGTGAAGGCTCACTGGGGGGAACGCACGGTTGTGCACCGGGGACGAGATGTTCTCTACCTGCTCACCGACGCAGTGGTTGATACCGTGTGTTGTGGCGACAGGGTCTTCCACTACGCCACCGTGTTGGGCTATGTGAAGGAGTGGCAGTCAGAGAAGGACGAGCACGGATTGCCCGTGTCTGCTATTGAGCCTGTCGTCGACTCCTCCGTGCAGCGGGAGATCGAGGATCTCCTCACGGGGGAAGATTCCGAGTTGCGAGTCAGTTTCCGCTCACAATGAATTCGGGACTCTCTGCCACAGATGTATTGACACTGTTTCAGCGCGCCTCGTATAATGCGGCACTCATGGTACTGTTCCTTCGGCCGGTCAGCCCGGCGCTGTTGGCTCCTCAACGGCTGAAGTGTTTTCTTTTTTCGCTTAAACGCCCGCTGTTTCCGTCCGGGGTTGAATCAGATGTCGACATTCTTCATCACGTCGTCTGAATTCGAGCGATTGATGGGTTCCTGGGCTCAGGACAGGCCGGTCTACATGCCGGTCTCCAGAGCCGGGCACCGCCACTGGTGGCGGTTTGCCCCGGAGACAGGGGCCAAGCCCGAATTGGACGGAATCCGCGCTGTCGAGCCTCTGAAGACTTTCTATTTCCACCTCAAAGAGACCGTCGCAAAGTACCCTTCCGGACCCGATCCCCTTGATGATGAACCGGGGTTTGTGCTTGTCGGTGCGAAGAACTGCGATTTGCGTTCCCTTGAATGCCTTGACCAGACGTTTGCCATGGGGGATATCCAGGATCCGTTCTGGGTTTCGAGGCGCGAGAAGGCATTTGTGATAGGCGCCGACTGCTCCGCTCCTGCTCCGACCTGCTTCTGCACACTCCTGGACATGAAGCCCTATCCGCAGAGCGGTTTCGATCTCAGTGTGGCTGTCGTGTCCGGCGGTCTCGTCGTGGAGGTCGGCACCGAGAAGGGGGCGAGGCTTCTCGATGTTGACGGCGTAGAGCTGAGCGAGGCGACTGACCAACAGCTCGCGGAGCGCGAGCGCAACAGGGAGCAGACACGCAGGACGGTGGAAGAGCAGAATCGCGAGTTCGAGACCACCCACTCCTTCACTGAACTCGTCGAGTCGAATTTCGAGTCCCCCGCCTGGACTAAGTACGTCGGCAGATGCAGGGAGGACGCCGCCTGTCTCGCCGTGTGCCCGACCTGCCATTGCTTTGTTCTCTACGATCAGAAAGTGGGCGACCAGAACGAGCGTGTCAGGGTGTGGGACTTCTGTTACCTGCGTGGCTACACGCGCGTCGGCGGTGGACACAGCGCACGTGCAACAGGTAATGACAGGTTCAAAAACAAGTACGTGAAGAAGTTCCAGTTCTACCCGTCCAAGTTCGACATGATGGCGTGTACCGGCTGTGGTCGTTGCATCGAGGCATGCCTCGCCGGGATCGACATGCGACAGGTACTCCACGACCTGGAGGAAAGCCAGAGTGACTAACCCCTACTTGCCCGTCGAAGCGGAGATACTGGACCTTCTCGATGAGAATTCGGCCATCAAGACATTCGTCCTGAAACCGAGGGAGCCGCTCTGCTTCAAACCCGGGCAATTCGTTATGGCTGGCATGCCGGGGGTCGGAGAGTCCCCGTTCGGCGTGTCATCATCCAGCTTTGACCTTGAGAAGTTCGAAGTGAGCGTGCAGATACAGCCTCACGGCAAGAACACGACTGCGCTGCACAATGCGAAACCCGGCCAGACAGCTCTTGTGAGAGGCCCGTTCGGCAACGGGTACCCGATGGACTACTTCAAGGGGCGAGAGGTCTACGTTGTGGGTGGTGGAGTGGGAATGGCCCCTATGCGGGGAGTTCTCCTTGCGCTCCTGCACGAGGCCGAGCAGTACACGAGCATCGTCCTTCGCTACGGTGCACGCAACCCGGAATTGAGAATGTACAAGGAGCTCTGTCTCTCGTGGGAGACCGATCCAAGGATTGATGTTGTCTACACGGTTGACGTTGCTGCTGAATCGTGGCGGCACAACGTAGGCGTCGTCACGACAATCATGAAACCTGAGGACATCAAGGACATCCCGAACGCGGTCGCGGTAGGATGCGGTCCTCCGATCATGCTGCGGTTCATGGCGCCGCTGCTTCTGAAGATGGGCTTCAAGCCGGAGCACATGTACTTCTCGATGGAGAAGAACATGAGTTGTGGTATGGGTCTGTGCGGACACTGCCGGATAGGCAACTACTACGTCTGCAAAGACGGCCCGGTGTTCACGTATGACCAGATATGTGACTTTCCTGATGCCTGGACGTAGAGAAACATGGATGTAAAAGAGTCGCTCTGTCTTCTGTGCCCTCTGGGTTGCAAGATAGGCCTCAGAGTGAAAGGCCAGGCAGTCGTGGGTCCGGAATTCTGCCCCGGCCAGGGCCTCAATGATGGCCGTGTGTGCCCTCGCGGGCTCTACGCGACTGAGTTGCTGAACCATCCGCAGCGCATAGCAGCCCCACTCGTTCGAAGGGAGGGGAGGCTCAGGGAGGCTGCGTGGGATGTTGCCGTCGGGGAGTTGGCCTCTCGACTGAAAGTGATTCTCGGCGCCTCCGGCCCGCAATCCGTGGCGATAGTGACTGATTCGACACGAAGCACAGAGGAGCTTCGAGCCGTCGGACGGCTGGCACGCAGTGTCGGCACGGACGCCGTGTCGTGTGTGTGTGAGCCTCAGGACTGGCCTCTGATGGCGGCCGGCGGGAGCGCAGACGCGTCCTGCCTCGAGGAAGCCGCCTGTATCGTTGTGTTTGGAGATGTGTTCACGACACATCCTGTTCTATCGAAGCGAATCATCGATGCCAAGTACGCGGCGCGTGGCAACAGTCTGTTCGTTGTGGCTCCCCGAAGGAGCAACACCGCATGGTTCGCGAGCGAGCACGTGCAGAACCGCCCCGGTACTGAGGCCCTTGTCCTTGCCGCAATGCTGAAGGCAGTCAGGGCTCTTGGCAGGGCGGACTCCGAGTCCGCCGGGTGGGTTGACACTGTGGATGACGCGAGGCTTCTGGACGCAGCCGGCGTTTCCAGAGAGACGGTGGCGCGAATGGCGCGCTCGTTCGTGGATGCCGAGAAAGCTGCGGTGCTTGTTGCGCCGCCGGTGCGGGGAATCTCCGATGTCGCCCTTGTGTCGAGCCTCGCCAGTCTTCTGGCGTCCATTGCCGGTGCTGACAAGCAGTATGTTTCGTTGCCGTCTGCCGGCAACTCGCGGGGAGCCCTGGAGGTCGCGATTGAAGAGTCTTGGAAGCCTGTGTCCCAACTTGTGGCCGACCTCGAGTCGGGCAAGTGCAGGGCATTGTTGAGCTTCGGGGCCGACATCAGCGCGGCATACCCTTCGTCGGAGTTGAAGAAGGCTCTTGGTGGACTTGAACTGGTCGCGACGTGCTCGATGCTCCCTGGAGAGATGGAGCACATGTCATCCGTCGTACTTGCCGCTGCGTCGTGGCTCGAATCCGCAGGCTCGGCAACGTCCTTTGATGGCAGCGTTGAGAACTGGCAGGCCGTCGTGCCCCCGTCATGGGGTGCGCTCCCGGTGGGCGACGCGATTTCACTACTGGAACGCTCCCTGGATGGTGGAGACGATTCTGCGTCGAAAGCGGGGAGTCCGGGGTCTTCGAGCGAGGCTGCTGTCTTCTCGGCTGCGAACTTTCCGGAGCGGCTTGAGTCTGTCAGGAGCGCGGCTGTCGCGGCGCCGGCGCAGGAGAAGATGGTCTTCAGCCTGGCTGCGAGCGGCCATTCCGGCTGCGGCAGCGTTACGCGCTGGATGGACTGGGCTGCGGAGATTTTCCCCGGAGCTTTCGTCGAGCTCAGCCAGGTGGACGCAGCGGCTGAAGGCATATGTGATGGAGACACCATTGTGCTGACGTCGGCCTCTGGTGAGGCCGAGGCGACGGCCAGGATAACGGACCGGCTGCAGGCTGGCGTCGTCGCAGTGCCCGAATATGATGTGAAGATGAGAGCCCTTTTCTCATGGCGTGCAGTAGATGATGGCTGGTTCTCCACGGCCCCCGGGGCTGCGCGAGTGACCGGGAAACGTAAGTCATGAAGAGAGTCTTCGTCAATATCGATCGTTGCATCGCGTGCCGGACATGCTCGGCGGCGTGTGACTACTCACACAATGAGCACAGGCCTACGATAGGGTACGGTGAGTTGCGGGAAGATGTTCGACTGCCGTTCATCTGCCGTCAGTGCGAGGAGCCTGCCTGTCTCGCCGCCTGCCCCCAGGGCGCTATCAAGAAGCTCGATAGTGGGGCAATCAAGAGAATGAACATGCTGTGCACGGGTTGTGGCTCGTGTGTGGTGGCGTGCCCCTTTGGTGTGATTGAGCCGGAGATCCGGTCATACGTGATCTCCAAGTGCGACCTCTGCGCCTCGAGGTTGGAGGAAGGCAGGGAGCCGGCGTGTGTCATGGCATGTCCTGCAGACGCCCTCACGTATGAAGAGGCTGACGAAATCGCTGAGAATAGCGTCATGATTGGCTCCAGCATGAAGGGGCGTCATCCGTTCTTCAGGAGAGTATAGGCGTGTCTCTGACGAATCTGCTGACGTACGTTGGTCTGGTGGCCGTGTTCCCGGGGTTCGTATTCACGGCTGTTGTGGGCCTACTGTCGTCGTGGTTCGACCGCAAGTTGAGCGCGAGGCTCCAGTGGCGCGTTGGCCCTCCCTGGTACCAGTCCTTTGCCGACGTGGCGAAGCTGCTGGGTAAGGAGACCGTCGTTGCCGATGGGAGCGCGAAGCTCACTTTTCTCGGTGCCCCCTTCGTGGGGTTCGCCGCGGTTGTGGTCGTGTCCACGGTACTCTGGATGGCGAGCATCCGACCTGACGGCGGGTTTGTGGGCGACCTCATCGTAGTGCTGTATCTTTTGTATGTGCCATCATTGGCTCTCATAGTCGGAGGTTCGGCCTCCCGAAATCCTTTTGCAGCTCTCGGCGCCAGCCGCGAGATGAAGCTGATGCTGGCTTACGAGGTTGGGTTCCTCCTCTCGGTCTTCACGCTCGTTGTGAAGAACGGCGGTATTGTGTCTCTCGGCGGAATGGTCGCCTACCAGCAGGCCAGCGGGCCGATGCTGTCACAGGGGATCTCGTGCATCATTGCTTTCATCGTGGCGCTGATATATGTGCCAGCGAAGCTGGCTGTGGGACCGTTTGACATACCGGAGGCCGAGTGCGAGTTGATAGCGGGACCATACACCGAATACTCGGGCGTGCCGCTGGCTGCATTCAAGCTGACGAAAGCGATGCTGGTGTGTGTGCTGCCCGTGTTCCTGATTACCCTTTTCGCCACGACAGCGTGGAGTCCGTGGGCCATACTGTGGTACGTCCTCATCCTGGTATTCGTGGCCCTGATTAAGAACACGAACCCGCGACTTCGAATCGACCAGGCGCTCCGGTTCTTCTGGGGGCCGGTCCTGGTTCTCTCTATCGTGGGCATAGTGCTGGCCTCACTGGGCTTGTAGTGAAATGGAAGAAAGCGAAAGAAAGCTGAGCAAGTTATCCCGGTGGGGACTCAAGAAGTCACCCTGGGCGTTCCATCTGAATACCGGCTCGTGTAACAACTGCGACATCGAGATTCTCGATGTGCTAACACCGAAATACGATGCCGAGCGATTTGGCATTATTCTCGTCGGGTCGCCCCGGCATGCGGATGTGCTTTTGGTTACTGGGATTGTGACGATGCAGACTTTTCCGAGGTTGCTGCATGTGTACGAACAGACCGCGAAGCCATGCCTCGTTGTCGCAATCGGCGCCTGTGCATGCAGCGGAGGCATATTCGATGGCAGCTATCATATGGTGGGACCTCTGGACAAGATAATTCCGGTTGATGTGTACATTCCCGGCTGCCCCCCCCGACCGGAGGCGATTATCGCCGGGGTGGTCAAGGGGCTTGCCAAGCTTTAGGAGATAGGTGAGAAACGTGGATCCTGTCAAGAGCCTTCAAGAGCGTTTCCCTGAAGCCGTTGCTGATGTAGAGCTACGGTCTGACTCCAGGGTCTATGCCAGCATCGTGCCGGGCAAGGTCAGGGATATCTCGAGTTTTCTGTTTACGGACATGGGAGCTCGCCTGATTATCCTGACCGGACTCGAGACCCGTGCGGGGATGGAGCTTCTGTACCACTTCTCGTTCGATCAGCTCGGGAAAATCCTGACCCTGAGGGCGGTTGTGCCGATGCCGGAACCCCGGATCGATTCGATTGCCACAATCATAGACGGCGCCGAATACATCGAAAGAGAGATTGCCGATCTCTTCGGCGTCGAGTTCATCGGTCATCCCAATCCCGCTCGATTCATTCTCGCCGACGATTGGCCTGAAGGCGAGTACCCCTACAGGAAGGAAAACAAGGGGAGGTACCCCTACCGGACTGAGGAGGAACAGGAAGAAGTCAGGAAGCGGATTCGGAGCAAGGGGACAGAATGAGGACTACCATACCTGTTGGTCCATATCACCCTCTGATTGAAGAGCCGGAACTGTTCCGCATTGTCGTGGAGGGCGAAAGGGTTGTCGATATCGATTGGCGCACGAGCTACATGCATCGTGGCATTGAGAAGATTGCGGAGAGCAAGACCTATGACCAGGTCGTCTTCCTGGTGGAGAGAATCTGCGGAATCTGCTCCACTTCCCATCCCATAGCGTTCTGCCAGGCGGTCGAGGACCTGGTCGGTGTGGAGATCCCGGAGCGAGCCAGGTACATACGGTCCATCGTTGCGGAGCTCGAACGTATGCATAGCCATCTGCTGTGGCTCGGGTTGGCCGGCCACTACATCGGATACCACACGGTCTGGATGTGGTCGTGGCGGTATCGCGAGCTAGTCTGCGATCTCTTCGAGAGAATCTCCGGCAACCGGCAGTCCTACGCGATGATCAAGCCGGGCGGAGTGCGACAGGATATCAAGCCCTCGGAGTACAGCGGCATTGTCAAGGCTATGGATGAGCTTGAGCCGAAGATCAACATGTTCATCGGCGCGATACTCGATGATCCCGTCATGCTCGCGAGACTGAAAGGCGTCGGAAAGCTCAGCCGTGAGGATGCCGTGAAACGCTGCACTGTGGGGCCTGTGGCCAGGAGCGCGGGAGTCGACATCGACACCCGCAGAGACTACCCCTATGCAGCCTACGATGCTGTTGAGTGGAACGTCATCACTCAGACAGATGGAGATGTGTTGGCCATGGCTGTGGTGAGGCTGCTTGAGATTCTTGAAGCCGTGAAAATCGTCCGCCAGTGCGTGGATGGAATTCCTGAGGGGGCGATTCTTGAGGAGATTCCTGAAGTTCCTCCGGGTGAGGGCATCGGGGTCGAGGAGGCGCCACGGGGTGAGTGCTTCCACTACGTGCGGTCCGACGGCACGAATTGCCCTTACAGACTGAAGGTGCGTGCGCCTACGTTCTCCAACCTGCCGTCCTTCAGGTCTCGCTTCATCGGTGAGAGAGTGGCGGATATCATGATTATCCTGGCGTCGATCGACCCGTGCTATTGCTGTACGAATCGTGCTGTCCGCATGGAGGACGGAAAGTCGGTGGAAGCGCTGGATGAGAAGAACCTCCTCGATCTTTCGTGGGAACGCACGAAGGAGCTCGAGCGGAGTTTCCCACAGCGTTCGAGGAGTTGGCTGGAGATATGAGTTCTCCCGTGTTGCCGTGGGTTGTCTTCCTGCCCTTGATTGCGGGGGCGGTTGCGTTTGCCATCCCCGTCAGGGCGGAGAAGTTCCGCGAAGTGTTCAGCACGGTTGTGAGTGGCGCTGTGTTCCTGCTGGGCATGGTTGTGCTCGTGGGGCCGGAGGCATCGTATCGTGCGATTTCACTCGGTTTCGTGCAGGGCTATCTTGTCGACCTGCGCATTGACGAGCTGAACAGGTTCATGGTCATGTTCGCCACCCTGTTCGGACTTCTCGTGACCGTGTTCTCACTTGGCTACATGCGGGGTAGGTCGAGGTTGCGGGAATACTACCCCTACGTGCTGATAAGCATCGGCGCCGCGAACGGCGCGCTTCTTGCCAACAACTGGCTGGCGTTTGTGGGGTTCTGGGGTCTTATACTCGTGACCCTCTTCCTTCTCACCACAATCGGCGCGGCGGACGCGGATGCGAACAAGGTGATGCGTGCGGCCGGCAAGAGCATGATAATCCTTGGAGCTGCAGATCTGGCTCTCATACTGGGTGTCGGCCTGGTGTTCGCGCAGTCAGGCACGCTCGTACTCAGTGAGACGTCTTTGCCCGTCACGGGTTCCATGTCGGCGGCAGCGTTTGTCCTCATCATGCTGGGCGCCCTGTCGAAGGCCGGCGCAATGCCGATGCACAGCTGGATTCCTGACATGGCGGAGGCGGCTCCCACATCGGTCATGGCGCTTCTACCTGCATCCCTCGACAAGCTGCTGGGAATATATTTGCTTGCAAGGCTCGTCCTTGACATATTCCAGGTCAACCTTGCCCTCAATCTGCTCCTGATGGTCATAGGGGCTGTGACGATAGTGGCTGCTGTGGTGATGGCGATGGTGCAGCATGACCTGCGGAAGCTGTTGTCATTCCACGCGGTGTCACAGGTCGGCTACATGGTGCTTGGCATCGGAACCGGGACCGCGATAGGCATTGCCGGCGGGCTGTTCCACATGCTGAACCACGCCATCTACAAGAGCTGCCTTTTCCTGACAGCAGGGGCGGTGGAGAAGCGAACAGGCACCATGGATATTGCGAAGCTGGGAGGCCTGGCTCGCGTGATGCCATTCACATTTGTTGCATTCGGCATAGCTGCGCTGGCCATATCAGGCATTCCGCCCTTGAACGGGTTCGTCTCGAAGTGGATGGTCTACCAGGGCATTGTTGAGGCCGGCGTTGACAGGTACTGGATATTCCTGGTTGCCGCCATGTTCGGTAGCGCCCTGACGCTCGCGTCTTTCGTGAAGGTGGCGCATGGCGTCTTCCTTGGGGATAGTCCCAGGGGCTTGTCAGGTGTTGTTGAGGTGGGGCCATCAATGCGCTTTGCCCCGGCTGTTCTCGCCACGCTGTGCGTCATCTTTGGAGTCGCTGCCCAGGTGCCGCTGCAGCACTTCATCGGCCCGGCTGTTGGCATGCAGTTCCCCGCATTCCCTGAAGCCATATCAATTGGTGGTATCTGGAGTCCGACAGTCGCCACGGCGCTGTTGCTCCTGGCGCTGCTCATCGGGTATTTCATCTACCTCGCGTCGCGGACCCGTTCGGTTCGGATTGCGCCAGTCTACATCGGAGGGGAGACTGCCGGAGAAGGAACGAGCGACTCTCTGAACACGAAGTATGGGCGGAACAGGGAAATGTCTGATACCCGCGTGCTCGGGACCGAGTTCTATGACAGCATACGAAGGCTGCCTGGTTTGAGCCGGCTCTATGACAAGGGTGAGAGTGGCGCCTTCGACATACAGCGATTGAGCAAGCTTGCAGCTCCGCTTGGTTGGGCTCTGAGCGCCTTGCACGGCGGCAGACTGTCTACCTACGTCTCCTGGATGTTGTGGGGTGTTCTGGTGTTGTTTGTTGTGTTATCGGTTGTTGGCTAGGACATAGATTATGGTGAGTCCGGTGTCTGTGTTGCTTGTGTTGAGTGCGATTGCCGGCGTTGCGGCACTCGAGCTACGGCAGTTGAAGAAGTCGCTCGTGGCGACAGGAGTGGCGCTCGTCCTGTTCGCCGTGGCCATGTTTGTCGCGGGGGCCGTTGAGGTGGGAGTGGGCGCTGTCGTGGCGGTGGTTGTGGTGTTGGGCGTGATGAAATGGGCCATTGGCCGCACCGGGGCTGAGGACACCGTGCCTGCGCTCGGCGAAGGAGCGGGCAGCGTTCTGGCAATCGTGACTGTCGTTGCGTTCGTGATTGTTGCCCTCCTGGTGCTGAGAGGATATTGCCCGGTTGAGACGATTGCGCGGACAGATGGTGAGGCCGGCAGTCACGTGGGGCTCCTGCGTGAAGTCATCGTGGTCATTTCAGCGCTGGCGGCTGTGTGGGCGATGCTTCGCAAGACAGGAAGGAGGGACGAATGAGCCAGCTGTGTCTCTTCTCAGTACTGCTTGTCGCAGTTGGCCTCTACGGCGTTCTGCTCAAGCGGAACCTCCTGAAGGTCGTCCTCGGCATTGAGATGATGGTGCTGGGAGTCGCGGCACTCGTAGTGGTGGTCGGGATGGAAGGCTCATCGGTTGCTGAGGTCTCGCAGACGGTGGGTCTTATGGCTGTCATCGGTGGGGCGTCGGTTGTCTCCCTGATGACTGTCACAGCGGTGCGCCTGTATGAGAAATACGGGACGCTGGATATCCGTGAGATGAGGAGACTCAAGGGATGAGTGCTGTTCTTCCTGCGCTGATAGCTGTGCCTCTCGCGGCAGCACTTGCCATAGCGTTGTTTTCCAGAGGCGCTGAGCGAGTTGCCGACGTCCTGTGCAATGTTGGAACGGTAGTCGTGTTGGGCCTCGCGCTCGCCGTCGCGGGTCCGGTTCTGGGTGGGACAACGTTGACCTGGTCCATGGGTGGCGCGTCCCCCCTGGGGATAAGCCTCAGTGCGGATGGGCTGAGCCTCCTGATGCTGCTTGTCAGCGCGGTGGGTTGTCTTGCCGCATCGGTCTACTCCGTCTCCTACATGGAGTCGTACACGTCGAAGGCGAAGTACTACGTGTTGTTTTTGTTGATGCTGGCCGGTATGAACATGGTTGTTCTCGGTGCCGACCTCGTCAATCTCTACGTCGGAATTGAGGTGGCCGCACTTGCGTGCTATGCCCTGGTGGCATACGGGTTGGGCAAGGAATACCTCGAGGCGTCGTTCAAGTACCAGGTGCTCGGCACCGTCGGGACGCTCTGCCTGATTGCGGGCATCGGACTGACGTACAACTGCCTGGGCACGGTGTCGTTCCGCGAGATGGCAGCGATGGGTTCCGCCACCGCTGCGGGCGTTGGGCTGCCGGCCGTGCTTCTCCTCTCCGGCCTTGCCTTGAAGGCGGCGTTTGTGCCCTATCATGCGTGGCTTCCGGACGCGCACTCAACGGCGCCGGCTCCGGTATCTGCCGTTCTGTCCGGCGTCTTCATCAAAGTCGTCGGGCTCTACGGACTCATGCGGCTGCTTTTCCTCGTGTTTGTACCGGGGGGCGTGTTCTCGACTGTGCTGCTCGTTCTGGCGTCCTTGTCGATACTTGCGGGCGCGCTGCTTGCCCTGGTCCAGAGCGACATGAAGCGTCTTCTTGCCTATTGCACTATCAGCCAGATGGGATACGTGTTGCTGGGCCTGGGCCTCGGTACGCCGCTGGCGCTCATTGGTGCGCTGTTTCATCTTGTGAACCACGCTCTTTTCAAAGAGCTGTTCTTCTTCGGGGCCGGCTCGGTTGAACGCCAGACAGGAACTCGTGATATCTGCAAGCTGGGCGGCTTGAACAGCAGGATGCCTGTGACAGGCGTGACGTCGGCCATCGGCTTCTTCTCGATCAGCGGGTGCCCGCCCTTCAACGGCTTCTGGAGCAAGCTCCTGATAATCGTAGCTGCGGTCCAGGCCGGCCAGACAGGGTTTGCGGTTGTGGCAGCGGTCGGAGCCGTGATCACAATCGGGTACTTCCTGAGGTACGAGCGCGGCGTGTTTTTCGGAGCGCTGCCGCAGGCTCTGCGTGGCGTCAAGGAGAGCCCCGTCAGCATGTATGCGCCGGCGGTTGTTCTGGCTGCCGCGTGTATAGCGCTCGGCTTTACGTTCCCGTGGTTCATTGAGCACGTACTCCAACCCGCTGTCCGCGCAATCATGCTTGGAGCTTAGACTATGAGGACACCCAAAGTCAGGGAGCTTGGAGAGGCGCTACGGTCTCTCTTCAGCCGGCCCTACACAATACGCTTTCCCTACGAGCCGTCCGTGCCGCCGGAGGCCTTCCGTGGCAAGCCGAAGTTCGTTGAGGCGGACTGCATTGGCTGTGGAGCGTGCGCCCAGGTGTGTCCTGCGAACGCAATCGAAGTTGTGGACCATGTGGAGGATGGCAAGGGACGTCGCGTGCTGACCATTCACCACGACCACTGCATCTTCTGTGGCCAGTGTCATCGCTACTGCACGACGTTGGAAGGTGTTGTGCTGACGAACGAGTTTGACACTGGCACCTATGACCGGACGCTCGCGGTGTCGACTGTTGAGAAGGAATTGGTCATTTGCCAGGAGTGCGGCGAGGTCATAGCCACTGTGGACCAGATCCGCTGGGTGGCGCAGAGACTGGGGCCCAAGGCGTTCGGCAACATGGGTCTTGCCCTCATGCTGAGCCAGGATCTTGGCCTGGTCGCTGAGAGCATGCGCGATCCGGCCAGGGCTCTTGAGCGTGGGGACAATGTGAGTTTCCTCTGCCCCCGGTGCAGGCGCGAGGTTATCCTCTACGAACAGTGGGGACCGTAGCTCCCGGGTGGACGCAGGTTCTGCTCATGCGCGGCTGTTGCGTTCCAGTTCAGTGATGCTTGAGGCCAGGAATCTTGCTGTCGGCCATGGAGACTGCTACAATGCCGACGTTGGGGATATAGCTCAGCTGGGAGAGCGCCGCGTTCGCATCGCGGAGGTTGGGGGTTCGAGTCCCCCTATCTCCACTTGCCCCTGTAGCTCAGTAGGAAAGAGCAGCGGTTTCCTAAACCGCGTGTCGGGCGTTCGAGTCGCCCCAGGGGTATGAGGAATATCTTTGGTATCTAGGGGCGTAGCTCAGTTTGGTAGAGCAGCGGTCTCCAAAACCGCCGGTCGTGGGTTCGAGTCCTGCCGCCCCTGCCATGCCGAGGTGGTGGAATAGGTAGACACGCCATCTTGAGGGGGTGGTGCGCGCAAGCGCGTGGGAGTTCAAGTCTCCCCCTCGGCACTCTTTCTTCCTTGAACGAGGTGAGAAGGAGACAGTACAATAGCGAGCGGGCGGAAGTAGTTCAGTGGTAGAACGCCTCCTTGCCAAGGAGGAGGTCGCGAGTTCGAATCTCGTCTTCCGCTCCATTCTGTTTGACTTGCCTTCGTGGCGGTGTAGCCAAGAGGTTAAGGCGGGGGTCTGCAAAACCCCTATTCAGCGGTTCGAATCCGCTCGCCGCCTTGTTTTCTGCTCCTTCGTCCTGTCTCGCGTACCGGGCCTCAACGCCGAGGTGGCGGAATGGTAGACGCGGCGGACTTAAAATCCGCTTCCCGCAAGGGAGTGTGGGTTCGAGTCCCTCCCTCGGCACCGAACGTGACGCCAACGTGGAGACCTGGCACCTTCCCGGTTTCTCTACACCCGTCCGGTGACCCGAATGGTCACGAAATGGTCACGGGACGTTGTTCAGAGGACCGTGCTCCCTGTTCACAATCAGTTGAGGGTGGCGACTCCTCCTAGGTGTTGACTCGCTGTGGCTCGCATGCCAGCATACCTCTCGACTAAGGTGCGCTCGTCTGCCACAGCGGCGAGTTCGTGTGAGGTGGGAATCCCAGCATGTCCGGTCCAAGTAGTGCCCACGCGAAGCTCGATAGAGCTGCCGCGCTACGCGAGGCGCTGGCCAGGGACTTGGCAGTCCTTGGTGACGCCAACCAGTACGGTATTGTCAAGCAAGTCGACCCGGCTACTGGATGCTTTCACTTCCGCTTCGGAAGTGTTCCCCCAATGCCAGGCGAGCTCAATCTGCAAATCGGGGAGGTCCTGCACAACTACCGCTGTTCCCTCGACCATCTCATCTGGCAACTGGTCGTATCGGCGGGTCACGCCCCCAGTGACCACAACGAGTTCCCGATCTTCAACGACTCTCGCAAGTACGAGAAGGCGAAGGGCCGCAAACTCGCAGGCGTTCCTCCCAGTGCATATGGTGTTGTAGATGGGCTTCAGCCCTGCTACAGCACACCCCCGCAGGACTACTGGTGGTATCTCTGGTATCTGTATGAGCTCAACAATGCTGACAAGCATAGGCAGCTCCTACTCACTAGGCGGCACATTCCGAATTTGGCTGTGGGCTGGTTCGGTGCGGGCGACCACCAGCCACCTATCATCTCACGCATCCACCCGGAGATCGCGGATGACCAGGAATTCGTCTCTGTCGTACCTACCACTGGCAACGTTGACCTGCAGGTCCGTCTCACAATCCGTGTCTGCTTTGGCAATCCCCCGGCTGGTATCAGGACGGACCTACCCGTTGATAACATCCTGTCACTCATAGACAGTGCAGTACGTGAGGCATTCAGTAGACTCACTACTTTCCTGCACTAGGGTCAAATGGCGTTACAGCTCCCCTGCTAGCGAGGGACTTGGGCACAGCAACATCGCCGTTACCATGGACACCTATTCTCATGTCCTGCCAGGTCTCCAAGAGGCAGCCGCTCAGACCGAGGACCAATGCTTGGCAACACACACGGACTAGACTCTCGCTCACTCTTGTTTGGCACGCGGTCAATGCATCTGCTGTATCGCTCAACAGTTTAGTCTTATACGACTGATATTCAATTAGTGCTATGCTTACCCGCAATTCGCGCAAGGCATTGACATAGGGATATTGCTCTAGCACAATGACAGTAGGTTCCGGACGGACTAAGTCAAGGGGGTGCCATGGACTTGACCGCCACTGAACGTTATTATGGCATCAGGGTGCGCCCTGGCAAGCAACTGATTGACCGCCTTGAAGCCGAAGTCACCCGTTTTGAAGTCAGCTATGGGGTGTCGTCTGTTGTTATGCGTCAAGCCCTCCAAGAGGGCCGAAGGACCGAAACCGAGGCGCTGAGCAAGTGGATGCAGAGCTACGGGGTGTTGACCCACCTTCGCAATGGATATGCGAAGGGCACGACCGGCACGACTGGAACACCTTCGAGAACTATAGGTATCTCCACATCTGGCACATAGAGAACCACCCCTTTGTAGACCATGGGCACCCTCCTCCTACTTTCGACCAGTTTGATGTCGATGGCCGTCCAATTGTCACATTCATTGGTGACATCTATTGCCTTCGGAGCATTATCCTGTCGGTCTCCAAATACTTGGAGACCGACGTCATGCAGAACGGTCGAATGCGCGTCAAGTGTTTCTCGTATGGCTACAACGCCAGGATAGCCGGGAAGCACAATATTCTGCGGTACGACAACCAGGACGATTTCGACGAATACCACAAACACGTATTTGATGTGTGCTCGGGCACGCAACTGAGCAGGGTAAGACTGACCAGGAACGAGTTCCCCGTCTTGCATGAGGTCTTGAATGAGGTCATGGCCCTGGCGAACTCAGCGCATTTGTGACGTTCCCGAGGTAGGCCCTTCAAGGAAGGGCCTACCTCGGCGCTCAGCGTGTCAGCCTCTTGGCCGAACACGCACAGAGTGCTGGCCGATGGCTCTCGCTGCTTTCCCCTGCGCTAAGTGGACGTGACGTACACTTGACGACTGGCTTGCTCTGCGACCTTGGTCACGAAATGGTCACGAACTTCGCGTCAGGGGCCAACATCAGGCATCATCGCCCGACACCTGCTAGCTATGACCCCTTCGACGGCGCACGAGTGCGCGGCATGAGGCGACATGGGGCGGCATCCCGGACTCACAACCTGAAATTCGCTTCCCGCAAGGGAGTGTGGGTTCGAGTCCCTCCCTCGGCATCTGTCTCGTTGCTTGTCCTCATTGTGGGTGATAGGAAATCCCCTCGTGGCTACCCGACAGTGCGTCGCAGGATGGCCGTTGCGGTGGAAGCACTGGCGACTCGTACCTTTACCATCCCGACGAGCCCTTTGCTCCGCGCCTGCTCGTATGTTCAGGACGTAGCATGGCCGATGACACTGCTCTCACTCCCTTGCCGCGACACTCCGCGTTGCAGTGGTGTGCAGAGGGTGGTGTCGGAGTGCGTCGTCGCGCGAATTGACAGGCCCTGCCGTTGGCTTCTATAGTGCCCTGCGGTCGCGTGTCAGTAGCACCTGCGGGTGCGGAACTGTCGGCGGCCACGGCGAGAGTTCTCCCGAGGTGGCGTTTCTGTTTGCTGCCGGCTCCTCTGTTAGTTAGGACTATTGTGGTTGAGGGCAGGTGGGTGGTGGAGGTTGGCAGGCCTGACTGGCGTCGCCTCCTGTGGGGTCGACGGAACCACGTCAGCGTGGCGGTGATGTGTTCGCGCAGTTGAGAAACTGCGCCCTGGCTGGTATCGAGGTATCGAAGAAGACGGAAAGGAGTGATTTCATGGAGAAGAAGGAACCGTACGCAAGCCAGGAGGAATACGACAAGCGGGTCGTGCACTACCCTGACGTGCCTCAGGTAGAGCTGAACCCGGGCTCCATGAGCCATATCGTCGCCACGGAAGGAGTCATGCTCAGTATTCTCACGCAGGAGCCCAACGCCTACTTCCCGCCTCATCGTCATGAAGCGGAACAGGTCATGATGGTACTCGATGGCGAGCAGGATGAAATAGTCGAAGGCAAGCTGTATCACCTGAAGAAAGGCGATATCATCATGCTGCCTTCAAACGTAGAGCACGGCGGGTATGTCCTGGACTGCGGCTGCAAGGCAATCGATATCTTCATCCCTCCCCGTGCTGATCTTCTTGCCAAGCTGGAGCAGGCGAAGAAGAAGTAGTACGGGAATACCCCTGCCCGCGGCCTTCTCTCATTGTGCTCGTGGAGCACAGTGCCGTCTTTCTATGGAGACGGTGCTTCATCTGGTTGCGGCTGTCCTTTGCCTCCTCTCCCTGAGGCATTGTCGGGTAGCATTGTGAGTTACAGTGCGCCTTCAGAGCTATCTGAAGGGATGCCAGAGTCGGGGTGAGCACAAGGGGAATCGATATTGATACACATGAGACCATTTCGATGGTTGCCGAACAGTCGACTTCTTGTGCTCATCGTGGCTATAGCCGCGATGCTCGTACCGCAGGGCTGTAGCTCAGAACCGAAGATCTATTCGGATCCAGACGTGCCTATCCTGGTTCGGAATGGTGAAAGCTTCATCCTCTCTCTTCCCGATAGTCCTGATACGGGGTACAGATGGGATGCCGAGTTTGAGGAGTCAGACTTTGAGCTTGTCTCCGAAGAACTTGTGTTTCCGGAGGACCGTGAGTGCAAGCTCTGCTCGTGGGGCTACTACCGTTTCACGTTCACGGCGGCCAGCGTGGGAGAGTGGGTCATTCTCGTTGCGCTTCGCGGGCCGCTGCAGCCGGATGATGTTGCCAGACAGCATCTCTTCAACGTGACAGTAACTCCCCGCTGACTTCCGCAGCAGCCAACAGCGCGCCACTGTGCCAGCGGAGCGCTGAGTGACTGCACCCCTCGGCGACCGATTCGGTCCGCACGTGACCTGTGCCAGTCGTGGCGGGCCTGCCTTGGCCGCAGGGGCTTTCTCCTGAGGACTGCTATTCCACAGTGAAGCTTATCTTGATGGTGGCCTGCCAGTAGGCTATCTTGTTCCCCTCCACGTAGCCGCGTGTATCGACCACCTCGAAGCAGCTCATGTTGCGGATTGTCTTGCCTGCCCTCTCGATTGCGACGCGGACTGCATCCTCGATGCTTGTGGGCGAGGAACCTGTCAGTTCAATGCTCTTGTAGACTTTGTTGGGCATGGTCTCCTCCTTAGTCTTTCGGTGTGCTGGTGATTGCTTCAGATGTGCGTCGTTCCGCGGTTATCCCCTGAAGTGGGGTGGATTCCTGCTGTCTTGTCTTCGTGATGGTTCTCCAGTATCTGCGGGGTCGGGGCCGCCGTTGCGATGGCAGGCTGAAACTCGCTGATGCCTCCTCCTGTCGCGAGAATGCCTGCCGCAACGCCCAATGCCCTGGACTCGATCATCTTCCACGTCCTGGCCGTTCCTGAGCAGCCAGCCCTCCCGGCCTGCAGCTGACTGCGCTCCGGCACAGTATATTCTGCCAGATATGACCGGTCTATGCAGCAACTGACGCCGGCGCGACTTGACAACAACTCTGAGGCTACCGACAATGGAGGGAGGAGCGAGGTGGGTATCTGACCATGAGAATCGGCGCGTTCAGCTTTCGCGAGCCACTGCCCGAGTTGCATCAGCCGCATGCACTTGCCATGCTGCGTCCGTGGACGGATGCCGGAAGCGTGGGCGCACTGGCGCTTCTGGACATTGAACAGCAGTTCGACGCGCAGGAGCTGGCGACCCTTGCCAGACCCGGCTCGTTCTACGACTTCACCCGGTACCGGCCGACTGTTTATCTGCGGGAAGGGAGCAGGGAGCTATCGGTGCCCAACACCGTCGTCAGCTTCGCGCAACGGACTGAAGGGCCGGACCTGGTCATCGTGAAGATGTTGGAGCCCCACATGTTCGGCGAGGTCTATGTTGAGTCGATCCTTGCGCTGTTGAAGGCGCTTGGAGTGCGACGCTATGTCTGGCTTGGAAGCATGTACGACATGGTGCCGCACACCCGCAGACTGCTTGTCAGCGGGGGCGCCGTCGGCTCGGCTGCTGAGGAGGATGTGCGGCGCCTCGACATCCAGCCAACCAACTACCAGGGCCCTTCCTCGTTGACCTTCCAGATTGTCCAGAAGGCGTCTCTTCAGGGGATGGAGGCGATGTGGTGTATTGTCCATCTTCCTCAGTATGTCCAGGTGGACGAGGACTATGTGGGCAAGTTGAGGCTGATGGAGCTTCTCAGCACCCTCTATGATGTCTCAATTGATGAGGCAGACAGGGAGCGCGCCCGTGACCAGACCGAGGCGATCAACGAAGCCGTGCAGCGGAATCCTGACCTTGCGGCCGTCGTGCCCCACTTTGAATCACGCTATGAGGCGAGGCTGGGCCGGAGAGATGAGGAGCTGCCTCCTTTGCCCCGGGAGGTCGAGGATTTCTTGAATGGACTGGGAGACGGCGACAGGGTGGACTGATACCCGCCTTCCGACGCAATCGGTGTCACGTTGACTGTCGTTCCCCGGACGAAACTGCCGGGGCCTCATGGGAAGAGGGAGAGCCCGGAAGCGACGGGTTGCCTGTCCCGGTTGCCCCGGGGAAGATTCACGAGCGCAGCGCAGACAGCTGCGCCCCCGCCTCTTCCTCGATTTCGCGCCTTGTGGACAGGCGCATGGCCTCCAGGTAGTGAGTCCGAGCCAGACTTCTTGCCTTCTCGTAGGGCATGTCGAGCGCATCGAGCGTCACTTGCCTCAGCGGTCCAGGGTCTCGCCCTTCGGCCCAGCCCCGGGCGTTGGAGAGAGCCGCCCAGTAGAAGTTCCCGAGCGAAAGGTGCAGTCGGGCGTCGCCGGGGTTGAGTTCGATGGCTGTCTGGATTATTGCGTATGCTTCAGCAATCCTGTCGGTGAGAATGTGGGACATGTAGAGGGTGTAGGCGTTGGTGCTTCTCTTCTGGCTCAGACAGAGCATCTTCAGCAGGCCTTCGCGGTCGGGAGCCGAGTCGAGGAGGGCAACAACATCCAGCGGGTCCTGGCTGTTGCTCAGTAACTCCTCCACGGAGGCGGTGTGGTCCATCTGGTCACTGAGGCGGAGGCACTCGTCGTGGACCTCCTTGAGCCTGTCTTCCCACCCACCGCTGGTGTACTTGCCTATGCTCACAAGTTCGTGTGGTCCGTCGATGGCGTCGACCGTCAGCCTGTCAACAAACTCCAGGCGGACTGCTCTGTGCTCAGTGATACGGTAGTGAAGCTTGTCGTGCTTGTCGAACATCCCGCGTCCCCGGTGATACAGCACGGCCAGCTCCCGCGACTCGACGAATGACATCATCTGCGAGTAGAAGAGAGAGCCAAGCGGATCCGTTTCGATGGCGCCATCGGCTGGCTTGGGCGGAGAATACCTGGCCCGGAACACGACGATATACCGGACGCTCTCCAGGGTTTCGTCAGAGGGTCGCTCTCTCTGTTTGCGAATAGCCATCTGCTAAGTCCTTCCGAGTTCGGGTTCCGGGGCAGGGGTCGCACGCTGCACTTGTTTACGTATGTTAGGCGGGCCAGCTGTGACTGTCAATCGCCTTGCGCAGGGAAGGTGCTGCGGCCGGACGAGGATTTTCCGCAGGATTGGCCGCCAACCTCTTGACAGATAGCTGCAGAGCGCCATAATTCCGATTCGCCGGGTGGTTGTGTGGTGGACCGTTGGGGTTTCCCGTAGTTCGCTTCCTCGCCCCGGGCTGTCGTGCCTCAGTGCATGCACTACGAAAGGCAGGGAGCCCCCGGCTGACGGACGTTTGCGCGAATGCGAGGGAGGTGTACGATGGCAGAGCTCAAGCACGTGCAGAAACCAGAGCGGGTCACCCCTGTTGCCGGCCGCTGGTTGCTGGACGTGGAAACCGATGACACGCAAGAACCTGACCTGGACCCGTTTGGCGGTCGTTTCTGTGGCGACCAGATGGACTACGAGCACGAAGACGCTGACTTCGACAGGCGAGGTGGCCACCACAGCCTGCTTGGTCTGTAACACCGGGGTCCGGCTGTTCTGACTGCCGGCCCGTCGGTCCGGCTCTGATCACCAACATCCTGTGCTCCTGTGCCCGAGCGTGCTCCGGCTCCTTGTGACCCGGACGACGAGGAGCTTCCCGCTTTACGTGACCGGGGATTCCGGGGACGTTTCCTCACGGGGCACTCCACTTGTCTTCCCTCTTTTGCTACACTGGCCCCACCTATCAGTGAGGAGGAGTCAATGAAAATCACAGATGTAGAGGCCTTCGTATTCGATGCTGGATGGCGTCCATGGACGTTCATCAAAGTCTCCACTGACGAGGGGATAGCTGGATGGGGGGAGTGCAGCGTGGCGCGTGGCCCATTTGCTGTCGTAGGTGCTGTTGAGGACTTCAAGGCTCTGCTGATTGGCGCCGACCCGAGGGCCTTCGAGATGAGGTTCTGGGACTTGGCGCGGCTCTCGATACAGGGCCCCTTGGGCGTGAGGGCGAAGACTATCGCAGGGATCGAGTTGGCGTTGATTGACATCAAGGCCAGGGCGCTGGGTATCTCGGTGGTGGAGCTGTTCGGCGGGCCCATGAGGGAGGATGTCCGCCTCTACTGGTCGCACTGCGGCACAACCAGGGCGCTTTACCCCGAGATGGGCAAACCGCCCATCAGGACCATGTCTGATATCCACAACCTGGGCAAGGAAGTGGTCAGCAAGGGCTACAACGCCCTGAAGACCAATATCGTGTTTCCCGGGGAGCCGGCCCGGGTGCATTTCCATGGCTTTGGCGGCGGTCTCGGCACAACTGACCAGGCCGTCGATAACGCCATGCTGTCGCACATAGAGACGCTGATAGGCACCTTCCGGGACGCAGTTGGCCCGACGGTCGACATGTGTCTTGACCTCAACTTCAACTTCAAGCCGGAGAGCTGCACGCGGATCGCGAGGATGCTGGAGCCCTACAAGCTAATGTGGCTTGAAGTGGACATGTACAGCCCGGAGGCGTTGCGCTCCATCAAGGACTCGTCGCGCACTCCCATCTGCACGGGAGAGAACTACATCTACATGCGTGAGTTCCTGCCGTATTTCCAGAACCGCAGCGCGGACGTCTTCATGGTTGACGTCCCCTGGGTCGGCTTCAGCCAGTCGAAGAAGATTGCCGACCTTGCGCAGGTGTTTGAGTTCAACGTTGCTCCTCACAACTACTACAGTCATTTCGCCACATTCATCAGTGCGAGCCTGTGCGCCGTGGTTCCGAATGTCCACATCATGGAAATCGATGTGGATGACATCCCCTTGAGAGAGCAACTCGTCAGCAACATTCCGGCCATAAGCAATGGACGAATGGCTATTCCTTCCGGTCCCGGTTGGGGCATGGAGATCAACGAGGAAGTGCTGCGAGCACACCCGTGGAAGAAAGCGAAGTCTCACTGGTAGACCGGGCCTTTCGTTCGGCGACTCCTGTGTAGTAGAGGGCCGGGGCGTGAACCTCCGGCCCTTTCTGCTGCAATCCCCGCCGGACCTGGCATCACGTCCACGGAATGGCCTGCGGCGCCGGATTTTACACACGTTTTACGCAGCGGTAACGCCGGGGTAACTCCCGCCGCCTAGACTCTCTTCTATGCCGAACAACTGGCAGAGGAGCTGAGTCGACGGGCCCGGAATGAAGCTCCCTTTCAGGTACACGGCAACAAGCAGACAGAGGAGGTATATCGAAATGAAGAAGAGACGGAGTATCGTACTGGCACTGCTCTCGCTGGTGACCGTTCTGGGGGCGCTCACTGTTGGAGCTGTCGCAGTAAGCGCGGACGACACCGGGTCCCTCGCTGAAGTGGATGAGGCAGCCGCGGCAGCCGGCGGCGGCCGACTGCATGCCGAGGGCGACGGAATAGCCCTTATCGGTGGCAGAGGAGTCGTGGACGTGAAGGGCAGCGGAATCCTCTGGATAAGGGACCTGAGGGGCGACGCCCGGATTGACGTCTCCGGCTACGGTGAGAAGGAGGAGTTCGAGGACGGCTGGATACAGTACTCGGGCTTTCGCGGACACGCACGTGTGTCGGGCAGTCGGATTGTTGTCTGTGTTTCAGGAGTGGACATCGATCTGCATGCCGGCGGCATCGGGCGAGTCATGCTGTGGGGCCATGGCACGTGCGTCGTGAGCGGTGTGGATGGCGATGAGACCTTCGACTGGAGTGCAGGTCGCGGCCAATGGAGTCGGTTTGGTTCAGCCCGGACGGAAGTGTCTCCTGCTCCGTAGGCGCATTGCATGAGGCGAAGGCGGGGAGGTGTCGCCTCTGGCGACACCTCCCTCTGCGATGTAGAGGCGCCCGTGCGTCGGGTATAATCACAGCCAGAGGATGTCATGAGAGAACAGGCCACGCAGGCAAGGGTATTCATAATCGATGACGAGCCACCGATAATCGAACTGGCCCGCCTCTACCTTGAGCGAGAGGGCTATCGAGTGGAGGGATTCGGCACTGCGGCCGGCGGGCTGTCCCGCATCAACGCCTCCAGCCCGGACCTGGTCATTCTCGACCTCATGTTGCCGGATGGCGATGGATTTGAGATCTGCCGACAGGTGCGCGCGCACAGCGACGTCCCGATACTGGTGTTGACTGCCCGTGCCGATGATGTCGACAAGATTGTCGGCCTCGAGCTTGGCGCCGACGACTATATGACCAAGCCGTTCAATCCACGCGAGCTTGTCGCTCGCGTCAAGGCGATTCTGCGGAGGCGCTCCACCGGGGAGGCTGACTCTTCAGAGGTGCGTGTCGGCCCCCTGACAGTGGACCTGTCCAGGCACGAGGCCAGGCTCCAGGAGCGATTGCTGCAACTCAGGTCGAAAGAGTTCGCGCTCCTTGCGGCTTTCGCCCGGGCCCCGGGAATCGTACTCACGAGAGAGCGGTTGCTGGACAAGGTCTGGGGCTACGACTACGCTGGCGAGACCCGCACTGTCGATGTGCATGTCAATCACGTGCGGGAAAAGCTGGCAGGTTCATCTGTTGCCATCGAGACGATTCGCGGTACGGGGTACAAGCTCGTGCTCCGGGACGCACTGCAGGAGGAGACTGCTGCACCCGACACGGCGCCGCAGTCAGGAATCTGAATCGTGAGCTTGCGTGGTCGACTGATTCTCTCCTACGCTCTCGTGATAGTCGTCTGTCTCGGAATCGTTGCTGTCGTATTCACCGTGATTCTGCGTGGCTACAGCGATAGAGTGACGACAGACCGCCTGCAGGATATGAGCGTGCCTATCTACGTCCAGGCCAGATCGCTTGCAAGCGGTCGGGCGACGTTGCGAGAGGTGTGGGCGAACTTGGAGGACCAGGCGGAGGAATCCAGCGTGGCCATCCTGATGCTGGATGATGGGGGAGAGGTCATCAAGGCGGCGTCGCCATGGCGGGCTCTCGGAATCGATGGACTGGAGGTGCCGCCGGAGGTCCTGTCGGCTGCTGGTACGCTCACCGGCACGTGGAAGGCTCCCGGCGGGCAGTCTTTTGTCTACGTCAGCTATTCGCTGGCGAGCCTGTCGCTGACAGCGGATGCGGAAATGCAGCCATCCACGCTGGTGCTGGCGGTCCCTCGAAGAGGGTTGCTTGCGACATGGGGCTTGATACTCCGCCCGATGGCGTGGGCCGGACTCGTTGCGTTGGTGTTCTCGATTGTCGTCGCCGCGCTGGTGGCGCGGTCTCTGTACCGCCCGGTGCAGAGAATGACGTTGGCCGTCGCGGCAATTGCCGAAGGCAACTATGACCAGAACGTGCCCGTGTCGGGTCCTCCCGAGCTCCAGCGGCTCGCTGCGGCGTTCAATGACATGGCGGTCAGGGTGAAGCTATCGCAACAGCGCCTCCGGGACTTCGTGGCAGATGTGTCCCATGAGCTGAGAAGCCCTCTTACCTCTATCGGCGGTTTCGCTCAGGCGCTTCTTGACGGAACCGCCGAGGACGAGTCAACACGGCGACGAGCAGCGCAGATAATCGCGGACGAATCGAGGAGAGTTGCGGCGCAGGTGGACGAGCTGCTGGACCTGTCGCGTGTGCAGTCCGGACAAGTAGCGATGTTGCGCGAGGTGCTCCCGGTGTCCGAGCTGGTCGGACTCTGCTCGGAGCTGCTGTCGAGACGTGCGAGTGACAGGGAGGTGACTATCGAGACCGATGTCCCGGAGGGTCTGCGTGTCATCGGTGATAGCGACCGTCTGGAACAGGTCATTGGCAACCTGCTCGACAACGCGCTCAAGCACAGCCCGCAGGGCGGCACGATACGCGTGACGGCGTGTGCTGCAGGCATGGACCGGGTTGAGATCTCTGTCGTCGACGAGGGCCCGGGGATTCCGCCCGACAACCTCGATCACGTGTTCGACCGTTTCTACCAGGGCGCAGGTGTGCGGACGGGTGCAGGGTTGGGGCTGGCGATAGCAAGAGTGATTGTGCACGCGCACGGGGGCAGCATCCGGGCTGGGAACGGTCCTGAGAAGGGAGCAGTATTCACAGTGAGGCTGCCCACCGGTCACCGGGAGGTGACGGGCGGACAGCCCCAGGAGTAGCGCAGTTGCCCCGGGCGGGCTCAGACTTCGCCTCGGGCGTTCCGGGGGCGTTCTATGCCTTTGGTCCGACCGGGGTCGTGAGCTTGCCGATGTTCTCGATCTCCACTTCCATGACGTCGCCCACCTTGACCACATAGTGGCCGCCCGCGGGCGTGCCGGTGAAGACCACGTCGCCGGGCCGAAGAGTCATGAATTCGGAGATATAGCTGACGATGTGTGCCACACTGAACAGCATCTCTCCCGTGTTGGAGTCCTGAATGACCTCGCCGTTGATCATGCCCTTGATGGCAAGGTTCGTCGAGTCGAGGTCGGTCTCCAGACATGGACCGAGTGCCGACGACATGTCAAAACCCTTCGCCCTCGTGATGAGGCTGTTGTCTTTCTTCAGGATGTCCATCATCCCGATGTCATTGCCGCAGGTGTAGCCGAGCACGTAGTCGAGTGCCTTGTCCTCGGGCACGTTGCGTGCAGTCCGCTTCATCACGCAGCACAACTCGGCTTCGTGCGAAAGCTTCTCCGTCAGAGCGGGATATGGGATTGTCACACCGGGGTCGAGGACTGTGGTGGCCGGCTTGAAGAAAAGTGAAGGCTCCGGGGGGATGGGCGCGCCGAGGTGCTTGATCTCGCCCATGTAGTTGAGTCCGCAGGCCACGATGATGGTCGGCTCTGCGGGGGCGAGCAGCTTTGCCTCAGCCAGTGCACAGAGCTTGGCGCCCTTGCTGAAATCACCGTAGAGGTCGCCCTCGAGAGCGTAGATGTCGTCGCCTTCGATGATACCCCACTTCGGGGTGCCCTGATATTGGATGCGTGCCAGTTTCATGGTTCCTCCTTCTATGCTATGGCAAGAACGCAACGTATGCGGATGCTGCCACGTGTTGCAATCGAGTCACTGTAGAACATGGCCCGCGGGCCGTCAAGGGCTGGTGTGGGTGGCGCGCCTCGTCTCTGCTGTTCGGAAGCCAGCTCACTGATGTGCCCGGCCGAGCTGTGCTGTGTACGAGGAAGGCCCGGGGAAACCCCGGGCCTTCCCGGTCTTGCGGCACAGTATCTGCTGGCTACTTGCCCCCGAGCGTTGCTAGTTGCGCCAGGGCATCGTATTTGTAGTCGGCCGGAGAACTCACGAACATGGTGTCCGGCACGGTCACCGGAGGCTCGCCCTTGATGGAGTTCACGAGGTCGAACGCCTTCTTCACGCGCGCGTCATCTCCCTCGACGGATAGCACCACCGCGCCCTCCGAGCCGCCAACGCCGCCGGAGCAGACATGGAAAGCCTGAACACCGGCGAGGACTGCCAGTGCCTCTATCTCGGTGACGACCTTGCCGGTAACGGCGAAGGACAGCTTGGCCGGGAGGCCCTGGCTGTACTTGTAGAAGTAAACACCGCTATGGTCGCAGGCCTCCATGACTGACGGCACCATCTTTTCGAGACCGGCTGCGATTATCAGAGGGGAGTTCCTGCCCGTTATGATGGGGGTGAACATCCCCCAGGTACCACCCTTGAGCGACGAAGCCATGATCCCGGCGTTGCCCTGGGCGTCGATGGCATTTGCGCCCTTGATGAAGACATCATCAGGCCCGAAGTCGAGAATCTCTACGTTGGAGTCGGCGTTCTCAACGACCTTGCCGTCACGGACCACGTGCATGGAGCAAGGAGGAGGTGCATAGTTGGCGTTCGTAGCGCCACGGACGACCATGCCGGCTGTCTGCTGCGCCTTGGGCTCAACCGTGATGTTGAACATCTCCTCGCTGACGTAGGCGTTCGTCACGCCACGGCCGATGATGATCATGCCTTTCTTGAGGGCAGCCTTGACCTCGGGCAGTTGAACTACTGCCTTCGCGATGAGGCGTCTCGACTCGGCGGGGTTCAGCGTGACAAGTGCGGCGACCTTGTCCTTTCCGGCATCAGGAACACTGACTTTGTAGAACATTCAGAAACCTCCCTGTGTGTGAATAGACTGCAAGTGTAGCTGGTAGTACAGATCGCGTCTGCAATCCTGGAATGAATGAACCTGACTCCGGCTCATAGGCAGTCCGGTTATGGTAGCGTGGTCCCCGAGCAGCGTCAATTCGGGCCGGCACGGGAGTGTTGACGTTCTGCGATGCTGTCCGCCCTTAGCTGTTCAGCGAAGATGCCCGTATGCAGGTGATGGTGTCGTTGTGGGCGCGACGCATTCGCCGCACGTTCTGGATCAGGGATGTGTGGTCCGCTGCAGGGGCTCTTCGGGAGGCTCCCGGCGGTTGTGTCAGCACGCGGTTGCAGCCATGGAGTGGAGCGAGAAGTGGAGTGGGTGCTGCAGGCAGCCATGTCTTGTCTTGCTGTCAGGAAGCCTGTTCTGGGACCTGCCCTGCCGATGGTGGCACGACCGGTGTGACTCACGTACGAGGAAGGCCCGGGAACTCCCGGGCCTTCCGGGTTAGAGATGCAATCCTGATGGCTACATGCCCTGTAGAGTCGCGAGTTGCGCCAGCGCATCGTAGCCGAAATCGGCGGGAGAACTCACGCGGTATGTGTCCGGCACGGTCACCGGGGGTTCGCCCTTGATGGTGTTCACCAGGTCGAATGCCTTCTTCACGTGTGCCTGGTCTCCCTCAACGGACAGCACGACCGCGCCCTCCGAGCCGCCGACGCCGCCGGAGCAGATGTGGAAAGCACTGACTCCTGCAAGAACCGCCAGTGCCTCAATCTCCGTCACAACCTTGCCGGTAACTGTCGGAGACAGCTTGGCGGGGAGTCCATGGCTGTACTTGTAGTAGTAGACCCCGCTATGTTCGCAGGCCTCCATGACTGACGGCACCATCTTCTCGAGGCCGGCTGCGACTATCAGATGGGAGTTCCTGCCGGTTATGATGGGGGTGAACATCCCCCAGGTGCCCCCCTTGAGCGACGAAGCCATGATGCCGGCGTTGCCCTGCGGGTCGATGGCGTTGGCGCCCTTGATGAAGACATCTTCAGGCCCGAAAGCGAGTATCTCTACGTTTGAGTCCGCGTTCTCAACGGGCTTGCCATCTCGCACCACGTGCATTGTGCAAGGAGGTGGTGAGGTGTTGGCATTGGTGGCGCCGTTGACAACCATGCCCACTGTCTGCTGTGCCTTGGGCTCAACCGTGATGTTGAACAGCTCCTCGCTGACGTAGGCGTTTGTCACGCCGCGGCCGAGGATAATCATGCCTTTCTTGAGGGCAGCTTTGACCTCGGGCAGTTGAACTACTGCCTTCGCGATGAGACGTCTCGACTCGGCAGGGTTCAGCGTGACGAGTGCGGCGACCTTGTCTTTTCCGGCATCAGGAACACTTACTTTGTAGAACATTCAGAAACCTCCCTGTACGTGAATAGACTGCGTGTATGGCTGGCAGTGTATGGTCTGACCGGAAACCGGGGTTGGTCGAATCTGCACGTGGCCCATTGGCAGTGCGGCTATGGTAGCGTGGCCCCCGAAGAGTGTCAAGGCGGATTGGCAAGGGGGTTCGTGGTGTCTGGAGGTTGGTTCTGTGCTGGTGCTCGACTATAATGCAGCGATAGCTATGGGAGCGACGGTTGTCATCGGCCTGGGGAATCCGGGGAAGGAGTATGCGTCCACGAGACATAACGTAGGATTCCGCTGTGTCGACTACTTCGCGAAGAAGCACTCGGCGCGCTTCTCGCGCACCGGCTGCCGCTCGAAGCTCGCCGACGTGACGCTTCGTTGCAGACAGGTCGTGCTCGCAAAACCGCGGACCTACATGAATCTCAGCGGCGAGGCCGCAGCCTGTTTCGTCCGGGCGCACCGGATTCCCGCCGAAAAGCTGATACTGGTCTATGATGACGTGGACCTGCCGCTCGGGAAAGTCCGCGTGCGGTCCTCCGGAGGACCGGGGGGGCACAAAGGCATGAAGTCTATCGTTGCTTCCTTGAACACCGAGAGCTTTCCCCGTGTCCGCGTCGGCATCGGGCGGCCGGACAGGGATGCCAACTTCCCGTGGTCGGAGGAGGCGCTCATCCGCTATGTGTTGGGCCGATTCACTGCGGGAGAAGAGACCGCTATTCAGGAGTCAATCGCGCTGGTCGGTGATGTGCTGGAATGCATCATCCTGGAAGGCCTCGATACTGCAATGAACCGCTACAACTAGTTTTGCTGGTACTCGGCGTATCTGCAGGTAGGGTCGGTGGGGTGTTCTGAGAGGTGAATTGCGGTGTGGGAGGGGGCGCCGCGGGCAATAGATGCGGGAAATGCGGCGCAACAATCCCTGCCATCTACGGGATATTGACATGGCGCCTCGCGCCGTGTCGAGAGATAAGTATGGTGTCCCCGGAATTCAATGGTGTCCCCGGAATTCAACATCGTGGTAGGATTCCTGCCATGGAATGCCTTGCTCTCCTGTTGCATTCCCCTCCGCCGCGTTCCTGCGGCGTCTTGTAGTCGAGTTGGGTTGCAGTGAAGGGAGGTGCTCTCGTGAAAGTCCTTCTCGTATATCCGCGGATACCAGAGACGTTCTGGAGCTTCAAACACGCATTGAAGTTCACCTCGCGGAAGACAGCGTTTCCTCCTCTCGGCTTGCTCACCGTTGCTGCCATGCTTCCCTCCGAATGGGAGAAGAAGCTGGTGGACATGAACGCAGCGAAGTTGCGTGACAGAGACCTGCAATGGGCCGACTACGTCTTCATCAGTGCCATGGTTGTGCAACAGGACTCCGCGCAGGAGGTCGTCAGCAGGTGCAGGGCGTTCAGCACGAAGGTGGTTGCCGGCGGCCCGATGTACCGGACCGGGTATGAGGACGTTGGCTTCGATGACGTGGACCACATCATCATGGGCGAGGCGGAGAACATACTACCGCAGTTCCTTCAGGATCTTGAGAACGGGTGTGCCGCCCATATCTATTCGTCCGACGAGCGACCGGACATTGCAGTGAGCCCTGTTCCTTTGTGGTCACTGGTCGATACAGGGAACTACCAGATGATGAGTCTGCAGTACTCCCGTGGTTGTCCCTACAACTGTGAATTTTGCGACATCGTCATCATGAACGGGCATGTGCCGCGAACGAAGAGCCGCGAGCAGATTGCCGCCGAACTGAGCGTGCTGTACGACCATGGCTGGCGCGGGAATGTCTTCTTCACGGATGACAACTTCATCGGCAACAAGAAGAAGCTGAAGGCGGAGATACTGCCGGCAATTATCGAGTGGAACAGGGAGCGGAAGTACCCCTTCTCCTTCTTCACGGAGGCATCCGTCAACCTGGCCGATGACGAAGACTTGATGCAGCTCATGGTGGATGCGGGTTTCGATATGGTCTTTGTTGGCATCGAGAGTCCCAACGAAGAGAGCCTTGTTGAATGCAACAAGATGACGAATACGGGACGCGACCTGATAGAGTCCGTGAAGACTATCCAGCGGCACGGCATGCAGGTCCAGGGTGGCTTCATCGTTGGGTTTGATGGTGACCCGCTGTCCATCTTCCGTAGTCAGATAGACTTCATACAGAAGAGCGGCATCGTAACTGCCATGGTTGGTGTGCTTATGGCGCCGCCCGGCACCCCTCTGTACAAACGATTGGAGGCAGAGGGCCGACTTCATCCTGGTGGCAGCGGCAACAACACTGATGGTTCCACAAACATCGTCCCGAAGATGGGACTGGAGAAGCTGACTGCCGGCTACAAGCAGGTGGTCAGCACAATCTATTCACCGCGCTACTACTACGAGCGCGTGCGCACTTTCCTGATGGAGTATCGGCCGAGCGGTATTCGCCGAGGCAACTATAGCCCACGCTACATCCGCGCGCTGTTCAGATGCATGTGGACGGTCGGTGTGAAGCAGAGAGGCAGATCCGATTTCTGGAAGGGGTTTGCCTGGACTGTGCGTCACAAGCCACGGTGCTTCCCACTGTTCATCAGCTTCGCGGTGCAGGGCTACCACTACCAGATGGTTGCGGAACACGCGGGCGTTGAATAGACACGTTGAGTCGAAGCTGCGGGCCGTTGTGGCTGTTGTTGTCCGGCGGAAACGTCCTCTCCCTTCGTTGTGGTTTGGATGGGGCGCGCCATTGGCGAATTGCGTTAGAAAAGACGTTGCCGAAAGGAACATAAGTGGACCGGGCGTGAGAGAGTGCGTTCAGGCGATGACCGGCCGCGCCCGCCGCGATGACATGGGCGACTGGCCCACGCAACCGGACTGCCGCAACGTTCCGTGGAACACTACCTTGAAAACGGGCGGTTCTTGAAGCGCCGCTGCATCAGACCACACGCGTCCTCCTCTGGCAGCGGGAATTGTCGCAGGCCGGGCTTCGGAAGGAGTGTGTGAGAGAATCTATGAGTAGTGTAGTATAGGCGCCATGCCGCCCGTCATCGCCGTGATAGGGAGGTCTGTCTGTTCTCCCCGGGAAGAGGCGCTCGCGGAGGAAGTGGGCTCTCTACTCGCCGGGCGTGGAGCAATAGTGGTGTGCGGAGGTCTTGGTGGAGTGATGGAAGCCGTGTGTCGCGGGGCGCGTTCCCGTGAAGGGTTCACGGTAGGTATACTGCCGGGAAATGACAGACGGTCTGCCAACGAATGGGTGTCGCTGCCCATAGCGACCGGGGTCGGCCAGGCCCGGAACATGGCAGTTGTGCGTTCTTCTCAGGCTGTGATTGCCATTGGAGGGGCGTACGGCACGCTGGCCGAGATGGCCTTTGCCCTCAACTCTGACATCCCGGTTGTCGGCATCGGCTCGTGGAGTCTTGCGCAGGGTGGCACCGGCCCCAATCCGGTGGCTGAAGTGCCCACTGCCGAGGAGGCCGTGAATCTGGCCTTGAGTCTCGCGGATGAAAAGGAGTGACGAACTGTGAGTTCACTTGAGAGAACCGCACGAATAGCTGAAGTGAGGGCAAGGGAGATACTGGACTCTCGCGCCAATCCTACGGTGGAGGTGGAAGTCTGGACCGAGAGCGGGTGCAGCGGCATCGCCGCAGTGCCGTCGGGCGCCAGCACAGGCGCCTATGAGGCCGTTGAACTCAGGGACGGCGACCCGGCGCGTTTCGGTGGAAAGGGAGTTCTTCTTGCCGTGCAGAACGTGGTCGAGCGCATCGCGCCGGAGCTGCGAGGCCTCTCGGTGCTGCAGCAGTCCGCTGTCGACAAGCTCCTTATCGACCTTGATGGTACGCCGAACAAGTCGAGCCTGGGCGCCAACGCGATGCTGGGCGTCTCGATGGCCACGGCGAAAGCTGCCGCGGCGCTTCTCGAGATTCCTCTCTACCGCTACCTTGGTGGCGCTGGGGCAACGCTTCTGCCCGTGCCGATGCTGAACGTCTTCAACGGCGGCAAGCATGCGATGGGATCGACCGATTTCCAGGAATACATGATTGTGCCCGTCGGCGCCGCGACTTTCTCCGAAGGGCTGCGAATGAGTTGCGAGGTCTATCATTCACTCAAGGGCGTGCTTCATTCCAGAGGACTGGGCACGACTGTCGGTGACGAGGGAGGCTTTGCCCCCGCAGTCTCGTCGAACAGCCAGGCTGCCGAGCTGATTCTGGAGGCCATCTCACTCGCCGGTTACCGTCCGGGCGAGGACTTTGTGCTCGCGCTGGACCCTGCGGCATCGAGCTTCTTCAGCGACGGTGAGTATGTACTGGAGCGCGACGGGCGGAAGCTCAGCTCCACAGGAATGGTTGAACTGTACGCCAAGTGGGTGACGGACTACCCGATAATGAGCATCGAGGACGGGCTTGCCGAGGAGGACTGGGACGCCTGGCGCATGCTCAACGCGAGGATCGGCCGTCGCGTCCAACTGGTCGGCGACGATCTCTACGTCACCAACATGGAGCGTCTTGAGAAGGGCATTGCCCTCAAGGCATCGAATTCCGTGCTTATCAAGGTAAATCAGATAGGAACCCTGAGCGAGACGATGGCGGTTGTTGAGAGGGCACAGAAAGAGGGGTGGACTGCGGTTGTCAGTCACAGGTCCGGGGAGACGGAGGACACGACGATTGCAGACCTCGCCGTGGCCACGAACGCCGGGTTCATCAAGACGGGGGCACCCTCCCGTGGGGAGAGGGTGGCCAAATACAACCGACTCTTGCGGATAGAGCAAGAGCTTGGCAGCGCAGCCCGCTACGCGGGCAGGAACGCGTTCTACAGCGTGAGGTAGTCTGTCGTGGAAATCGTCGCGGGCGTGCACCAGCTGAAGATTCCGTTCCCCGAGGGAATGGAGCGGTTCACCAATGTGTACGTCATTGAAGGCAGCAAGGGCAATATCCTCGTGGATTGCGGCTGGGACAGCTCGGAGGCGGTCTGGGCGTTCAGAGAGGAGTTGCGGCTTGAGCGGCTCTCGTTCGATGATATCAACTGGATTGTGGTGACTCACATTCACCCGGACCACTTCGGCCTCGCCGCGAAGCTCAGAGAGCTCTGTGGGGCGAAAATCGTGATGCACCGGATCGAGGCCTCCCTGATTGATTCAAGGTATGTGGATTACCGCCAACTGGCGGAAGCACTCGAGAACATGCTTGTCTCAAACGGGGTGCCATCCGAAGAGGCGGCCCGGATGCGCGATGCGTCAGCGCGGATCGCACGGTTCGTCACTCCAATTCACCCCGATGTTCTTGTGGAGGACGGGGACACCATCTCCAATGGAACATTTCAGCTGGAAATACTTCACACGCCGGGACACTCTCCCGGGCACATCTGTCTGTACGACTCCCGCAAACGGCGGTTGTTCTGCGGAGACCATGTCATGTTCGATGCCGTGCCCCGAATCGGGGTGCATCCACAGTCCGGCAGCGACCCCGCTGGAGACTATGCGCGGTCGTTGGAGTATGTCCTCGAGAAGCCCGTGAGCTTCGTATTCCCGGGTCATGGTCCTGTCTTCAACAGCCTGACGATACGGTCAGAGGAGATCCTCCGTCGGCACGCAGCGATGCAGCGCCAGATAGCGGAGGTGCTGGACGATGGGTTGAAGACCGCATGTGACATCGCGCGCGAGATAGGGTGGAGACCCGGTGAGGGGGATGTGTCCTACGACGACCTCGGGTTCCGCGAGCGACGGGCCGCCGTATGTGAGGTTATTGCCTGGCTCAGACGTCTGGTGGAGGAGGGGAAAGTCGCAGCCCTTGAACGAAATGGTACGACAACGTACCTATCGAAGTAGTTTACCTGGAGGTACAAGCATGACAGTCAGGATTGGAATCAATGGATTTGGCCGAATCGGTCGTCTGGCATTCAAGGCGATGAAAGAGAGGGCCGGGGACGAGCTCGAGGTAGTGGCCGTCAACGACTTGACCGACGCGGCGACCAACGCGCATCTCTTCAAGTACGACAGCAACTACGGGAGGTACCGCGGAACTGTCGAGGCGCGAGAGAATGCCATCGTCGTTGATGGCAAGGAGATTCGCGTCTTTGCTGAGCGCGACCCCTCCCGGATTCCGTGGGGGGACATGGGAGTTGGCATCGTACTGGAGTCGACCGGGCTCTTCACCGATGGAGAGAAGGCTGCCGCGCACATAGCCGGCGGCGCCAGGAAGGTCATCATCTCGGCGCCCGCGAAGAACGAAGACGTGACTATCGTGCCTGGCGTGAATGAAGAGCAGTACGACCCGTCCAGGCATCACATCATCTCGAACGCATCATGCACGACGAACTGCATTGCGCCTGTTGTAAAGGTCCTGCACGAACGCTTCGGCATCAGCAGAGGGCTGATGACGACGATACACTCCTACACGAACGACCAGAAGATCCTGGACGTCTTCCACAAGGACCTTCGCCGTGCGCGGTCGGCTGCGGTCAACCTGATTCCCACTACGACCGGCGCCGCGCGCATGGTAGGTGTTGTCATACCCGAGCTGGCAGGCAAGCTGCACGGGCTCGCCGTGCGCGTACCGACTCCGACGGTCTCGCTCGTTGACTTCGTGGCGGATATGAAGAAGGGTGTGACTGTCGAGGATGTCAACGGGGCCTTGCGCCAGGCGGCTGAGGGCAGCTTGAAGGGAATACTCGAGTACTGTGATGAGCCGCTTGTTAGCAGTGATTTCCGGGCCTCCTCTGCGAGTTCGATCTTCGATAGCCTGAGCACCCTGGTCCTTGATGACACCATGGTGAAAGTGCTCGCGTGGTACGACAACGAGTGGGGTTACAGCTGCAGGATCGCCGATCTCGCTGTCTTCGTGGCTAACAAGGGCCTCTGAAGCGACAGGGCCGGCTCGGCCGGGCTTGAGCGCGGCGCGGCATTGCCGCGGGATTGGCCACAACAACAGGAGCGCGGGGCAACCCGCGCTCCTCTAGCGTTCTCTGCCCTCCGGGAACTCACAGGAAAGCACCGGACAACGGTATCCCGCCCGTTTGGGTCCGAATGATGTCATCGCCCTGCAATCGGGGCAGCATTGAATCATTGTGGTGCACCCGCCGTGCACTCTCCCTGGTGGATTGTGTGGGGGCAAGATGGCAATGTGGCTCGGGGAGGGGCTGGTTGTGCGGACTTCACCTAAACCTGACGTGATGCTGTCTCGTTTGCCTTATAATAGACGTCTATACGATGTCTGTTGAACAGGACCTTGTTACCAGGGCAGTCCAGGGCGATGCTGATGCGTTCGGTCAGCTCTACGAGAGCAATTTTGACCGCGTCTATCGTTACCTGTATGTCAGGTTGGGCAATCAGGCGGAGGCTGAGGACCTTACGCAGGAGGTGTTTGCGAAGGTGCTCGAAGCGATTGGCTCCTTCCAGTGGAGGAACGTGCCTTTCGCCTCATGGCTCTTTCGGATTGCTCACAACAAGATGATTGACCATATCCGCAGGGAGAAGCGGGTTGAGAGGGTAGATTCTGACGAGACCGTTCTGTCGCTGGATGATCCGGACCCGGCGGAAATAGCGGAGCACAACCTGCAGTTGGAAAAGGTGAGACACAACATAAGCAGACTGTCTCCCGCTCAGCGAGAGGTTATCTGGCTGCGCTTCGGAGCGGGACTCTCGACTACCGAGGTGGCGAGCGCGCTCGGGAAGAGCACAGGAACGGTCAAGGCGCTGCAGTACAACGGTATAGCGTCTCTGCGAAAACTGATGGGGCAACCGGCATGACTGACGCGATGCATGAACTGTTCGACCAGTATGTCGACCGGCTGATATCCGGCGAGGAGACATCCGCGTGCGCCGTCCGCGACCTGGACCTTTCCGAGGTCCTGGGCCCGCTTCTGGAGACAAGTACGCTCGTTGTTCAGCAACTCGGTGCTGTCGAGCCCTCGCCCGAGTTCAGGCAAGCTTCAAGGACCTGGGTCAGGAGCCTCTTCTTCTCGAGACTTGCGCGCAAGGAATCGCGACCCGGCTTCCTGTTCATGTGGTGGCAGAGGCGTTGGGTGACAGCGATGGCGACAGTGCTGGTGGTTAGCCTCGCCGGGATGGGGCTCCTGGCTGCATCGGTGGATTCCCTCCCGAACGGCTTCTTCTATCCGATGAAGACTGCCACAGAGCAGGCACGGGTGATGCTTGCAGTCTCGGATTTGGATAGAGCGCAACTGCAACTGGAGTTCGCCGAGTGCCGGCTCGACGAGATGACGACAATGGCAAGCCGGGGGGACTCCGATACCGTGGTCCTGCTGGCCGGCGAGGTCACGCAGCTGGTAGCACAGATGTGCACGGGCGCGTTGTTCGAATCCCTTGATATTGATAGTGAGATTTCCGACGTTCTGGCCGCGCATAGCGCTGCCGGTTCGGAGATGAGCCTCGAGGAGGCCCTGAGCACGGACCGTGCAGGAGCACTGCAGTTGCTCCAGTGTGCCCTGGACTCCGCCCCGCCCGAGTTGCGGCCGACAATCGAGCGGCTCATGGATGCGCTCTCCCGCGACTTCGACGCCAGTATTTCGCTTCTGGAATCCAGCGCATAGAGCAAGCGTTCCAGTTCAGGCGTTGGGTTTGCTGCCCGTTGTCTCTATAATAGTCCCATCAACACGATGTCATCGGAAGTCCTCTATCGCAAGTGGCGGCCGCAGACGCTGGCGGAGGTCGTGGGGCAGGAAGTGGTCACCACTACGCTCAGGAACGCTGTCCGTGCCGGCAGAGTCGGCCACGCGTATCTGTTCAGCGGCCCGCGCGGCACCGGCAAGACAAGCACGGGCCGCATACTGGCGAAAGCAGTCAACTGTCTGAGTCCGGTCGACGGCGAACCGTGCAACACCTGCGAAGCTTGCACCTCCATCTCCAGAGGCCGCAGCCTTGACGTTATCGAGATTGATGCCGCGAGCAACCGGGGCATCGATGACATCCGGCAACTGAGGGAGCGGGTCGGCTACGCACCGGGCAGCCTGCGGCGCAAGGTGTACGTCATCGACGAGGTGCACATGCTGACGGATGCTGCCTCGAATGCCTTGCTGAAGACGCTGGAGGAACCTCCGCAACACGTCATGTTCGTGCTGGCAACCACCGAGTTTCACAAGGTGATTCCGACTATCGCGTCTCGCTGTCAGTGCTTCAACTTCCGACGATTGTCGCTCGACGCGATAGTGGCCAAGCTGAGGCTCGTGTGCGAGCGGGAGGGGATTGAAGCAGGAGATGAGGCCCTTGAGATGATGGCAAGGGCTGGCGACGGCAGTCTCCGTGACGCCGAGAACGTCGTCCAGCGGCTACTGGCAAGCCACGGCCGGCAGCTCAGCTCAGAGGAAGTCAGGGTAGGGCTTGGGGTGGCAGACGAGACGTATGCGTTGAGACTGGCCGGGCGAATGATAGCCCGTGACCTCGCAGGAGGACTGCGTGTCCTGTATGAGGCGAACTACTCCGGCGTTGACATGCGGCAGTTTGGGCGCCAGACGGTCGCGACTCTTCGCAACCTCCTGCTGGTGAAGTCGGAGTGTGAGGATATCGTGGAAGTGGGGCGGGAGCGCAGGGAGGAGTTGAAGCGGATTGCAGACGGCGCGACTATCCACTCCCTGGCGCTCGCGACCCGTTTGTTCTCGGAAGCGACTACAAGGGACGCGTCTCAGCAGTTACTCGCCCTTGAGCTGGCCTTTGTTGATTCCGTCGCGCAGCCATCGCAAAGCCCATCCGCCGTGCCGGGCAGCCCCGAGAAGGGCAGTCGAGGACGAAAGGCCGTTCAGGCCCCTTCTGCGCCGACAGCCGGACAACGCGCCGGGAAAGCCGCTTCTGAGCCTGCCGGCCCGGTCGGCGCCCGTGCGGTCAAGAGTAGTGACGAACCGGTCTCTGCGTCGGTATCCAGCCAGCCACCCACTTTGCCTTCACCTGAGCCGGACAGTTCTGAGAGCAACCTGCCGGGTATCGAAGCCGCCGGGGAGGTTGCTGCGCCGGCGTCCGTCCGGGAGGAGCCACCCGTAGAAGGGGAACTGGGTCAGATACGCGCCCGCTGGAAGGACTACGTAGACTCTCTGCGAGGACTTGGCTCGACGGGGAATCTGGATGCCATTCTCAGGAGCGCGTGTGAACCGGTCTCGGTCGAGAATGACGTGCTGGAGCTTCGCTTCTCTCATAAATTCCACATGGAGAAGGTGGAGGATGGGAAGTACCGCCACCTCATTGAGGAGAGGCTCGAGGCGTTCTACGAGCATCCGTACAAAGTGAAGTGCGTCCTTCAACCTCAGGATGAGGGCAGGAGCAGTCCCGACAGCAAGCAGAGCGGAGGGCTTGTTGAGGCGGCAATGCGGATGGGCGCCCGGGCGAAACGCTGACGCCGGAAGCGGAATAGCGCAGGAGAACAGCAGGCACCATAGTGTCAATTACTGCTGAACCCATAGCACGACTCGTACAGGCGCTGAGCAAGCTGCCGGGGATGGGCCCGAAGAGCGCTCAGCGGCTTGCGTATCACCTGCTGCTCAGCCCTGATGCGGAGATCGAGGAGTTGGCGGCATCTCTCCTCAGTCTTAAAGGCAGCCTGGTCTTCTGTTCCCAATGCTTCAATGTAGCCGACAGTGACCCGTGCTCGATTTGCGCTGACCCTCAGCGTGACCGGACGGTCATCTGCGTCGTCGAAAGGCCCTCGGACATACCTCCCCTGGAGCGGACGGGGAAACTTGATGGTCTCTATCATGTGCTGAATGGCTGTCTGCGCCCGGCGCGGGGTATCGGGCCCGACGACATCAGAATTCGTGAGCTTGTGCCGCGACTGCACAGTGGTGAGGTGAAAGAGGTGATTCTTGCCACGAATCCTACCGTCGAGGGCGAGACAACGGCCATGTATATTCGGCAACTCGTGGAACCCTTAGGCATAAAGGTGACTAAGCTTGCCCGTGGGTTGCCCTATGGGGCTGAGCTGGAATACGCGGACGAAATGACCCTCGGGCAGGCAATCAACTCTCGACAGGAGTTCTAGCTGCGACATATGGGCAGCTCCCGGGACTATCAGGCCGAAGGCATTGTCCTCAGGCACGGCGTCATCGGTGAGAGAGACAAGATCGTCACCCTGTTCACCCGGGACGAGGGGAAGTTCAGCGCCGTGGCCAGGGGGGCTAGGCGTCCGGGAAGCAGCCTTGGGCCATCTGTGGAGATGCTCACATACGGACGCTTCCAGTGTGTTCGACGCAGGGCGCTGGATCTCATCACACAGGCGACTATCCTGGACTCGTTTAGCAACCTGAAGACCGACCTCTGGCGGATGTCCTGTGGCCTCTACGCCTGTGAATTGGTTGACTCCTCGACTGTCGATGGCGCTCCCAATCGCCCGCTGTTCGAGTTCCTGCTTGAAGCGTTGATGGAGATTGACCGGGCCGGTTGTGATGATACGGTGCTGAGGTTCTTCGAGTTGCGGCTTCTCGATCACATTGGCTTCCGCCCCTCTCTTGGATGCTGCGTCAGCTGCGGGGCCAGCTTGAGACCCGTCGAGAACTCCCTCAGCGCAGCTATGGGAGGAGCACTGTGCCCGGACTGCGCGAGGTCATGTCCGGATGCGAAGGCGCTGAGCGTCTCTGCATTGAAAGTATTGAGATTCTGGCTCGAATGTAGACTTGATGTGGCGCGCAGGGTCAAGATGGAAACGGCACTGTCCTGCGAGCTTGAGGAGCACGTCTATCGATTCGTGCGCAACGTTCTGCAGCGTGACATCAAGTCACGCGCATGGCTCGTCAGGCTGAGGTCAGAGGCCCTGTTGACAAGCACCTCCGAAGCTTCTACAATCCCGCGTTGGTTTGAAGCAGAGTGATTATTGCATAGTGGTAGCGGCGATGCCGTCAGGTTGGAGCAGCCCCGCTCCTTGCGATGTGGTGTTCTCTCCTTTCTCGCTGGAAACCTCACAATGCCTGTTTCTGCGCAGCACGATGCAAGAATCTGATTCTCGGGATATGAAATGTATATCGTAGTTGTTGGGGCGGGTGCCGCGGGTTTCTATCTGGCTAGCCTTCTTTCGAGGGAGAAGCAGGACATCGTGGTCGTGGAGCAGGATGAGGAGGTGGCGGAACGGGCACGCAGGCAACTCGACGTGGCTGTCGTGGTCGGGAATGCTGCTGTCCCGAAGGTGCTATGGCAGGCTGAGGTGCAGCGGGCGGATATCGTTGTCGCCGTTACAGGGGCGGATGAGACCAACATGATTACCTGTTTCATGGCGAAGGAACTCGGTGCAAGGAAGACCGTGGCGAGGGTGCGGAACCCTGAGTTTTCCAGCTATCTACTTGTCGGCGCGAAGTCGCCGCATGGACCGCGCAAGGTTGTGCGTCCAAAGAGCCTTGGCGTCGACCTGTTCGTCAATCCCGAGCACGAGGCTGCTCGCGAGATTGTCTCGATCTTGTCGGGCCTCTATGTGACATCAATGGAGGAGTTCGCAGAGGGCCGCGTGCAGCTGCGGGAGTTCAAGGCGGTGAGCCCGACTGTTGTGGGCAAGACACTGGAGCAGATTCCTTTTCCGAGGCCATGCGTCGTCGCCATGCTCAGCCGGGGGGAGGACCTGCTCACTCCATCCGGGAACGAGGTCGTGGCTAATGGCGACCGCCTGCACCTGCTGGCGGCCAAGAAGAACATGGATGAGCTGGGCGCTATCTTCGAAGTGCCGCGGCGTCCCACAAAGCGGGTGGTCATATTCGGAGGGGGTACGATTGGCTTCCATGTTGCTGAGGCACTTGAGAAGCGCGGCGTTCAGGTGAAACTGATAGAGAAGAGCTTTGCAAGATCACAGGAAATAAGCGCGAAATTGAAGCGCGCTGTGGTCGTGCAGGGTGCCGGCCCTGACCGTGAGCTCCTCTCCGATGAGGGCGTCGCCCAGTCGGACGCGTTCATCGCTGCCACGGGGGATGAGGCTCTCAATATCCTGGCCGGCCTTGTGGCGAAGAACGTGGGCCTCTCCAAGAACATCGTCCTCGTGGACAAGCCGGAATACATACCACTCGCAGAGGCGGTTGGAGTGGACGTCGCCCTGTCTCCTCTGCTGCTGTGCGGGAGCAGAATAGCTCGCTATATCCTTCATGGTAGAGCTGTGTCAGTGGCCCTGCTGGGCAAGGAGGATGCGCAGGTAATCGAATTCATAGTTGGCGCCAATGCGCGCGTGAACAAACAGACGGTCGAAGAAATCGATTGGCCGAAGGGTGCGAAGGTGGGAGCCGTGATTCGTGGCGACAACGTGATTATTCCACCGGACACGACACCCATCCAAACGGGCGATCGCGTCATCGTGGTGTCGCCGCTGTCAGCGATTACCTCGGTTGAACGTTTTTTTAAGAGCGCGTGAGCATTCGAGTCGTCCTCAAATACCTCGGCCTCGTGCTGATTGTCCTCGGAGGCATGCTTGTCTTCCCGCTTGTGTGGTCACTGGCGGTGTCGGACGGGGCAGCGATCAGCTTCATTGTGCCGATCTGCATCGCTGGTGTTGTTGGCGGTGTGCTGTGGCGGTTCATTCCGCCGCGGAACCACGGCGTCACACGTCGTGAGGGACTTGCTCTCGTCACGTTCTCGTGGATAGCAGTCTCGTTGCTTGGAGCTCTGCCGTACACGCTCTCGCACGCGCTCCCCAACTACCTCGATGCGTTTTTCGAGGCGATGTCGGGGTTCACGACAACGGGGGCAACCGTCTTCACGTCGATTGGGGCACAGCCCCAGAGCATTCTCCTGTGGCGCAATTTCTCTCAGTGGTTGGGGGGGATGGGGATTGTGACGTTCTTCGTTGCCCTGTTTCCGATGCTCGGAGTCGGTGCTGCCCACCTCTTTGAGGCGGAGATGCCGGGACCACAGCCGGAGCGACTGCGGTCCCGCGTGCGCAGTACGGCACAGGCGCTGTGGTTGCTGTACGTGCTCTTCTCTCTGCTTGAGTTCCTGCTCCTCCGTATTGGGGGAGGGCTTCCTGCGTTCGATGCGCTCAATGTCACGTTCGCCACGATGCCGACGGGAGGGTTCCTTCATCTAAGCGAGAGCATCGGCGCGTACGGGGACAACGTCTTTGTGACAACCGTTGTCACCGTCTTCATGCTGGCAGCCGGAGTCAACTTCGCCCTGTACTACTTCCTCATAAGGCGTGGACAAGCAAGGACATTCCTGCGCAACCCCGAGTTCCGCCTCTACGCGGGCATATTCGCAGTTGCGTCAATTGTCGTTGGGATAGACCTCGTGCAGTCGGGAAGCATCCCTTTGGCGGAGGCTGCAAGGCAGGCGACTTTTCAGGTAGCTTCAATACAGACAACAACCGGGTTCACGACGACCGATTTCGACCTGTGGCCTGCCCTGTCGAAGAGCGTGCTGCTTGTGTTGATGGTCGTGGGCGCCAGCGCGGGCTCCACAGGTGGCGCGCTGAAGGTCGTGCGCGTGCTTGTTGTTGCAAAATTCGCCTATCGGCAGGTAGTGATGGCCTTCAGCCCGCGCTCTGTTATGCCGCTACGAGTGGGGGGAGAGGTGGTCCCGGAGCCGATGGTCTCGGCCATCGTGGGAATGACTGTGCTCTATGCGGGCGCGCTGGCCGCCGGCTACCTTGTCATGAGCGCTCTAGGCCTTGACCCGGTAACTGCTTTCTCGTCTGTTGCGGCCACAATCGGCAATGTTGGCCCTGGCCTGGCTGGAGTCGGGCCGTCAGGGAATTACGCATTGATACCCGCTGCGGGGAAGCTGGTGCTGACAGTGTGCATGCTGGTGGGCAGACTCGAGTTCGTGACTGCAATTGCGCTGGTGAGTCCTGCTTTCTGGCGCTGGCGCTGACAAGGGGGCATTGACTTATCTGATGGAAGTATCTAAGATGCTCCGCCGTATGGAAATTGAGAAAGTGCTGGTCCCTGTGAGTGGCAACTGTGTTGATGGCGAAGTGCTTCGGCTTGCATGCGAATTCGCTCAGAAGAGCGAGGCCTCGGTCTGCGCCGTGTACGTGATAGAGGTTGAGAGGAGCCTGCCTCTCGATGCTTCATTGGAGCAGAAGACATCCGAGGCGGAGGAAATTGTCTCTCGCGCTCAGGAACTGGCTCTTGAGTACGGCTATCACATCGACACGGGTCTGTTGCAGGCGCGGGAGGCCGGTCCTGCAATCATCCACGAGGCCGTGGAGGGCCGTGCTGATCTCATCGTCATGGGAGTCGGGTATCGACGTCGCCTCGGTGTCTTCGACATGGGAGCTACTACGTCGCACGTGCTCAGAGAGGCTCCGTGTCATGTAGTCCTCTACAGGGCAGCGGCCGCCCCGGAGGACATCGAATGAATGTCGTAATAATGGGCAGCGGCAGAGTTGCCTCGGAGCTTGCCACACTGCTCGACGAGGAAGGCCACAATGTCACAGTGGTCGGGATTGACCCTTCCGGCTTTGACAACCTGTGTCCCAGCTTCGGCGGCAGGACACTTGTCGGTGATGCAACGGATGAGGGGTTGCTGCAGAAGGCAGGACTCCGGTCTGCGGATGCGTTCATCGCACTGACACGGGATGACAATCGCAATGCCATGGCTGCGCAGATTGCGAAGCACGTATTCGGTGTGCGCAAAGTCATGTGCCGGATCTACGATCCGCTCCGTGAGGAGTTCTACAAGACCCTCGGGCTGGAAGCGATAAGCCCCATCATGGTGTTTGCCCGACTCGTGAAGGGACGGCTGGAGGAGTGACCGCGTGTATGTGATTATCGTTGGTGGTGGTGAGGTTGGGTACTACCTTGCCAGGGAGTTCGTCGACAGCGGCCACGAGGTCCTGGTCATTGAGCCCGAAAGCAAGCAGAGAGAGCGGATTGAGAGCGAATTAGGCGACATAACGTTGTGCGGTCAAGGATGCCGCATTCAGTGTCTGGACGAGGCCGGAGTGTCGCGCGCCGACGTGTTCGTCGCAGCAACTGACATTGACGAAGACAACCTCGCTGCCTGTCAGCTTGCCAAACTGAAGTATAGAGTGCCGCGAGTCGTGGCGAAGCTCAACAACCCTCGGAATCGCAACATCTTCAGCAAGCTGGGTATCGAGCACACTGCCGATGTAGCAGCACTCGTGCTTGAGAACCTCAAGGCACGGATTCCTGCGTTTCCGTTTGTGCATCTGTTGAGTCTTGAGGATGAGGACCTCGAGGTTATCCAGGTCAGCGTGACCGACGACTCCCGCCTCAGTGACAGGATGGTGGCCGAGACCCCTCTCTCTTTTCTTGTTGAGTCTGCGTGTCTCGTCCGCGCAGGCAGCCCACCACAGGTGGTCGACGACACGACGAGGCTGACGGTGGGCGACAGGCTTATCTGTATGGTGTCTCAGGACAAGACGGACGAGCTTCGTACGGTGGTGGGAGGTGTCGTGGGGCCACGGGACTAGCTGCCGGGAAGAGCTACTGGCCGGTCCCGGGGTTTTCGTGGGTGGCGAGGCGCTGTGTAAGCGCCTTCTTCAGGCTTGAGTACATCGATGGCAGGCTCTCCGACATGACCCGTGTGTCTGCTATGACCGGCATGAAGTTTGTGTCACCGAGCCAGCGCGGCACGATATGGGTGTGAAGGTGCTGGTCGACTCCAGCGCCGGCAACGCGTCCCAGGTTGAGGCCCACATTGAAGCCATCGGGGTGGGCAACGTCCTTCAGCAGGGCAATTCCCAGCTTCACCAGTTCGAAATGCTCGGCGCTCTCCTGCGGTGTGAGGTCTGCCAGGTCGGCTGTGTGCTTGAAGGGCGCCACCATGAGGTGTCCCCCGCTGTAGGGATAGGCGTTCATTATGATGAAGTTCCATGTGCCTCTGTGCAGGATGAGTGAAGCCTCGTCCTCTCCCCGGGAGGGAGCCGAGCAGAGTATGCAGTCCTGGTCCTTGGAGCGGCGGATGTATTCGATACGCCAGGGCGCCCAGATCTGGCCCGGGGCCTCTCTTGTCGTGGAATCGTCCATCTGAGCGTTTCTAGTCCAGGTAGTCCTTGAGCTTGCGGCTCCTGCTCGGATGCCGCAGCTTGCGCAACGCCTTTGCCTCTATCTGTCGGATGCGTTCTCTCGTAACGTTGAACTCCTGTCCGACTTCCTCCAGGGTTCTTGCGCGGCCGTCCTTCAGTCCGAAACGGAGCTGCAGGACTCGTTTTTCCCTTGGTGTGAGCTCGTCCAGAACTCTGTCCAGTTGCTCTTTGAGAAGCTCCTGCGTGGCCACCTCGGCAGGCGCGGGACTCGTGCGGTCTTCAACGAAGTCCCCCAGCCGCGTGTCTCCATCTTCGCCAATAGGGGTCTCGAGAGATATGGGCTCGTGGTGGAAGAGGTCCATGACCTCCTCAACCCTGTCGGAGTTCATGCTGAGCCTGTCCCCGATTTCTGCGTAACTAGGCTCGCGCTTCAACTCCTGGCTGAGCTGGCGAGTGGTGCGGAGTAGCCGGTTCATCGTCTCCACCATGTGCACCGGTATGCGTATCGTCCGGGCCTGATCGGCTATCGCCCTTGTGATGCCCTGCCTTATCCACCACGTCGCATACGTGCTGAACTTGTAGCCCTTTCGGTGCCGGAACTTCTCGACCGCGCGCATCAGGCCGATGTTCCCTTCCTGGATGAGGTCAAGCAGCGACATGCCGTGACCGATGTATTTCTTTGCAATGCTGACCACGAGCCTCAGATTGGCCTGGGTGAGGTGTTTCTCAGCCCTGCGTGCGGCACGCTTCACGTCATCGTAATGCTGGCGGAACTCGTCCTCATAGGGCTCCAGAACCTGAATCAGGCTCTCCTCCGCCACCATTTCGCGAAGTCGCTCGATGGGTTCCTGTTGCAGCAGCTCCAACGCGCGAGGCGGTAGCACACTGCTGTTGACGGAAAGGCCCACGATGGCCTCTTCTGCCGCGGGTGACGGCCTGTTTGTTTGCTCCTCGACTGCAGCGACCACCGGCGGCTTGATCTCGTTGTCGATTGCAGCCCGAACCTCGGCTATCTGTAGCAGTTCGCCAAAGCTTGTTCCCTCCTCCAGCCCCAGATGCTCGCGGATAATCTGGAGGATATGGTATGCCCTGACCAATCTCACGATGAGGTCGGCAGTGAGGTCTACGGCTGGAAGCTGCGTCCTGTACTTCTTGAAGTAGGAGTCCTCGAGCTTGGCCAGGTGTCGTCGCCGTTCAATGTTCCCCGAGAGCTGACGCTCCTGTGCAGCAGTGAGCAATGGCACCTGTCCGATTTCCCTGAGGTACATGCGGACCGAGTCGTCTATGACCTCGTGGTCCTCAAGAGAGATTGTCGGCTTGATGTCATCCCCGACAAGGGTTATGCCGGGCTCGTAGGGCACCTCTCTCTCGCGCTGTTCGGTAGTCTCTTCTGACTCCTCCTCCTCGCCCTCAACGGCCGTTTGCACCGCATCATCGTGGCGGTCGGGTTTCGAGTCACGCATCATGTCCATGTCTAGCGTCTCCTGGCGGGTCCTCTGCGTCCCTGCCGAAGGAATATCTCGTGGAGTTCCTGAGTTGACTGGATTCCTGTCTGGTCAAGAGCGGCAAGTTCAGCCTCGACACCCTCCTGCTGCCTCTCGCGATTCAACGCTGTCTCCATGGCAAAATGAAGGCGTTTGGAGAGTCGTTCCTGGAGGAGCAGAATGCAGTCACTGAGGGTGAGGCTCCGGGTTTTCTCGTCTCTGGGGATGCCAGCCGGAAACGGCTCCGACAGCAAGTAGTCTAGATGTTCCCGGAGGCTCGCGTCAAGTTGGCTGCGGAGTTCGTTCAGGTCTTCCGTCGAACACCACGCCTCATAGACGTGGCGGTTCTCGGTCGCCTCGAAATGTTCTGCACTGAGTCCGTCAGCGGACGGGCGCAGCTGCGGGTTCGTGAGCAGAAGGCAGAGGCAGTACTCTTCTGTCGCACTCGTACCGACCCTGCGCGGGCGCTGCCCCCGCTCCGGCTTCCCTGCCGACCGGCTGGGGCGCCGGCGACGTTCAATCTCGCTCAGCTCAGCCATGAGACTACGTTCGGGAATCTCCAGCGCGCGACTCAATCGTGAGTAGAATCGGGAACGTTCCATCGGGTCTTCAAGTTCCGCAATGACTGGTTCGCACTGTGCGATAAGCTCTCTCTTGCCTCGAGCCGTTGTAGTGTCAGCCGAGCGAACGAGCGTATCCACGTAGAAGTCGACGTACGGGGTTGCTTTCTCGACCAGTTGCGCCCACATCTCGGGGGACTCCGCGATGATTTCGTCGGGGTCCTTGCCCGCGGGCAGCACAATCACGCGTATGTCCGCATCAAGAATGGACCTGGAAGCCGGTTTTCCCCTGGCGCGCATCTCGGGGACAGTCCTCTGTCCGAAAGCATCACGAAACCTGCCTGTCGTTTCCCTGATGGTCCTCATCGCGGCAGCTCGCCCGGCCTCGTCAGCGTCGAGTGCCAGGTATACGTTCTTGGTGATGTGCGAAAGTGCTGAAGCTTGCCGCTCTGTGAGAGAGGTCCCCATCGGAGCGACGGCGTTGTCCCAGCCGTGCTGATGGGCCTGAAGTACGTCGGTGTAGCCCTCGACAAGGATGATCCGGTTCGCACGGCGCGCCGCCGCGCGCGCCCGGTGGATACCGTAGAGCACGCTGCTCTTGTCGAATATGCGTGTCTGAGGGGAATTGACGTACTTGGGCTGCAGGTCGCCGAACGCCCGGGCGCCGAACCCGACGACCTTACCCTGCGCGTCGCAGATCGGGAACATGACCCTGTCGCGGAACCTGTCATACGAGCTCCCGTCCTCGCGCTGCACAAGCAATCCCGCCTCAACGAGTTCCGTCTCTGAATAGCCACGAGAGGACAGCAAATCCTTCAGTGCAGTCCATCCGTCGGGGCTGTATCCGAGCCTGAAGCCCGAGATCGTCTCTCCCGCGATGTTCCGGTGGGCCAGGTAGTCCCGCGCCCTGGCCCCCGCCTCTGAATTGACGAGGAGGTTGTGGTAGTACTCTGTTGCGGCCTCTGCAGCCGCGAGCAGTCTCTCCTTCGCTTCGTCACGCTCTATGTCCGGCGCCGATTTCCTTTCTATCTGAACGCCGGCGCGCTGAGCCAGCATCTCGAGAGCTTCCTTGAAGTCGACGCCTTCTTTCTTCATCATGAAGGAGAAGGCGTCTCCCCCTTCGCCGCACGCGCCGAAGCAGCGCCATGTCTGTCTATCGGGAAAGACGAAGAAGGAAGCGTGTTTCTCAGCGTGGAAGGGGCATAGTCCCTTGTAGTTCTTGCCAGCCTTGGTTAGCGGAGTGTACTCGGACACCAGCGCCACGATATCGATACGCTCTTTCACGTCCGAGATGGTGCTCATGTGCTAGCAAGACTGCGCTACTGCCTGTGAGAACGTGTCAGCGATGTGGCGCGGATTTCGTGACAGGCATCAGGATAGCACGCCGCACGCCTCGCGGGCGACAACCACCAGGGGAACACCGGAGTTGTGTGGACTAGCTGTCCAGGAGCCCAAGCATCTCCAGCTCAGCCACGCGGATGCGGGTTTGCAGGACAACGTCCGAGTTCAGTGATATTGAGTCAATACCACACTTCACAAGGTATTCGGCAAACTCCGGGAAGTCGCTTGGCGCCTGTCCGCAGATGCCGACCTTTCGTGGTGGCTTGTGGCTGCGCGCGAACTCGATGGTCCGCTTGATCACTCGCATCACGGCCTCGTCCCTCTCGTCGGAGATCTTGGACAGTGCCTCGGAGTCTCTGTCGATGCCGAGCATAAGTTGAGTCAGGTCGTTAGAGCCTATGCTGAATCCGTCGAACACGGCGGCGAATTCATCTGCGAGAATCACGTTCGACGGAACCTCGCACATCATGTATACCTCCAAGCCGTTCTCTCCCTGCACCAGACCGAAGTCCCGCATGACTTCGATTACGCGCCGGCCTTCCTCTGGCGTGCGGCAGAATGGGACCATGACCTTGACGTTGACCAGTCCCATGTCGTTGCGAACGCGCTTGATGGCGGCACACTCCATGCCGAAGGCGGGCTTGAATCGCTCGTCGTAGTAGCGTGACGCACCACGCCAGCCGATCATTGGGTTGCTCTCCACCGGTTCGTAGAGGTAGCCGCCGATGAGGTTGGCGTACTCGTTCGTCTTGAAGTCGGAGAAGCGCACGATGACATCGTTGGGGAAAAACCCGGCGCCTATCTTGGCGATGCCCATCGCAAGGTTATCCACATAGAATTGGGGCTTGTCGTCGTATCCCTGGGTCTTCTTGTCGATTGCACGCACGACACGTGCGATGTGCGGGTCGGCCGCGGCCCGCTCCTTCAATTGGTCATACTGGATGAGCGCCATCGGGTGAATGCCGATATAGGAGTTGATGATGAACTCCTCTCTCGCCAGTCCCACGCCATCGTTAGGAATCTGCCCCTTGATGAACGCTTCGTCGGGGATGCCGACATTTATCATGATCTGCGTCCTGGGGCGGGGAAGACTGTCGAGCGCGACCTCATCGATGCGGTATTTCAGCATCCCCGAATAGACCTTGCCGCGTCCTTCTGAGCAGTCAATTGTGACGGCGTCTGCCTTGGCGAGCGTGCGCGTTCCCGTGCTCGTGCCGATGACGCATGGAACGCCAAGCTCTCGGCTGACGATAGCTGCATGGCACGTTCGGCCTCCCCGATTCGTGACGATTGCTCCTGCCATCTTCATGATTGGCTCCCAGTCGGGGTCCGTCATGTTGGTAACCAGCACCTCTCCCTCCTTGAAGCCGGCGATCTCGGAGGCGTCTGCTATCACGTGGACCCTTCCCTGGCCTATCTTCATGCCCACGGACTCACCGGTAAGGAGGAGTCTGCCCGGCTCTTCAAGGACGTAGGTGGTGAGAACCGCGCTGGCCCGGCGGGCGTGCACGGTTTCCGTCCGCGCTTGCAGCACGAAGAGCCCTCCGGTCAAGCCGTCCTTGGCCCACTCGATGTCCATAGGCTTGCCGTAGTGCTCTTCGATGATGCAGGCCCACCGCGCAAGCTGCAGAATCTCATCGTCATTGAGGATGAACCGACGCCGGTCGCTAAGTGTAACCGTGGCTTGTCGCGTGCCGCGTCCCGTCGAGCGGTAGACCAGCTTCTTCGCCTTGGTGCCCAGACGCCGCTCGATGATGGCGTGGTATCCCTGGCGTAACGTTGGCTTGAACACGTAGAACTGATCCGGGTTTACCGTTCCCTGGACCACGTTCTCGCCAAGGCCGTAGGCTCCCGTTATGTACACGGCATCTTTGAATCCCGACTCGGTGTCGATCGAGAATATCACGCCCGAGCACGCGAGATCGGAACGCGCCATCTTCTGTACGCCCACTGACAGGTAGACGTCGAAATGGTCGAAGCCCTTGTCTTCACGGTACGAAATCGCGCGGTTGGTGAACAGCGACGCGAAGCACGCGCGAACCCTGTCCAGAAGCTCCTTCGGCCCCCTGACGTTCAGGTACGTCTCTTGCTGTCCGGCGAAGGACGCGTCAGGCAGGTCCTCAGCCGTCGCGCTGCTTCTGACCGCAACATCTACCTCGCTGCCGTACTCTTCCTGCATGGAAGCGTATGCCTGGATGATCTCCTGCTCGAGCGTGGTGGGGAGAGGGGCATCCGTGATTATCCGTCGTACACGAGCCCCACGGGAGGCAAGCCCACGCATGTCATGCGTGTCCAGATCGCTCAGGATGTCCCTGATCTGCCGGTCCAGCCCGGCTTCCTCGATGAAGTAGCGATACCCCTCGGCGGTCACGGCGAACCCGGACGGCACTTTCACGCCCTTGCTGCTGAGCGTGCGGAGCATCTCGCCGAGCGAGGCGTTCTTTCCACCGACAATCCCAACATCGGCGATTCCAACTTCATCAAGTCGTTTGATGTAGTCCATACACTTGGTCTCCCTTCGTGGTAGTGTGGTGTCTCGGAAAGATGTGAGACGGGACTGTGCGAAGCGGAACACCAATCATACCTCAGGCACCTTAAGGGGGCAACGAGAGCGTCAGTGCCGGATTGCTGCGGCGACATATCCCTGTGCTATGATTACAGCAGCTATTCTTGCGTTGTGGTCGGGTACGCCAGAGAGGTGACGAAATGGTCGAGATGACAATCGACAGCATCAGAGTCAGCTTGATGAACTACCAGCGGGTGGTCATCTTGAAGGAGAAGTACTCCACCCGGTATCTGCCCATCTGGATTGGCCCTGCGGAGGCGGATGCGATTGCAGTCAAACTGCAGAACGTGGAATTGGCCCGGCCTCTGACTCACGACCTGCTCCAATCTGTCATCACATCGCTCGGGGCGAAGCCTGAATACGTTGTCGTCAACGACCTGCAGAAGGACACTTTCTACGCCAAGCTTGCGCTGAGTGCGAGCGGTGAGGAGATCGAGGTCGATTCGCGGCCCAGCGATGCGCTTGCCCTGGCGGTGAGGGCCGAAGTGCCCATCTATGCCGAGGAATCGGTGCTGTCCAAGGCGGGCATCACTCTCGACGAGGACACCGGCAAGCCGGTGTCCGAGGGCAAAGTCGATGAGATGGAGATGGAGGGCCTCTCTGCATTCAAGGACTTCATCAGCACTCTGGACCTGGAAGACTTCAAGAGACGCAAGTCGTGAGTATGGGGTAGCATCGAGACTTGCCGGTCCGTTGAGTAGTCCAGGTTTTTCATTGCAGTTCTCCGTCCCGCACACCTGAGAAAGCAGGTTTTGGTCGGGTTGCCCCGTGCGCGGGTGCCGTAGTCTGCGTCCGGAGGCGAGCCACAGTCACAACGGACACGAAGGGGGCAGTCGTTGAGGGTCCTGTTCGCATCGAGGGTGGCGCGTGTTGGCACGGGAGTGGTGGAGTCCACCGGCTCTTCATCCTGTGCTGCGGGTTCGCCCTAGAGTACGATGGTGTCCATGCGCAAGCTGCTATCTGTTGTGGGGGTGATTGCGGTGGTTCTCGCCGTGGCGAGCTTCGTGGGTGGCAGCGTGGGGGCCATGATAGCCGGCCGACAGCCCGTGGCGGTTCTGGCTGTGGGAACACCGCATCTGGAGCTTCCTGCGGGGCAGCCGTTCGGTGCTCTGCCCATCACCAACACGCTTCTGGCATCCTGGCTCACGGGGGTCGCCCTCATCGCGTTTTTCGCTCTGGCCGCACGTAGAGTTCAGCTTGTGCCGACGGGCCTCCAGAACCTGGCAGAACTCGTGTGCGAGTATGCCATGGGGTTCATAGAGGGCCTAGTCGGCAAGGAGAACGAGAAGCGGTTCTTCCCCATTGTCATGACTGTGTTTCTGTTCGTGCTGTTCAACGCGTGGCTCAGTCTCGTACCCGGCTTCGAGTCTTTGAAGTTCAACGGAGTGCCCCTTCTTCGCTGTGCGAGCACCGATATCAATGTTCCGCTCATGCTCGCGCTTGTCTGTGTCATATCCATAGAGTACTGGGGGTTCAGAACTCGCGGGCTGTCGTATTTGAAGACGTTCCTGGACTTCGACCGACATGGCGTGCTGTCTCCGTTTGTGGGAGCCCTGGAGCTGCTGGGCCATTCGGTGCGGGTCGTGAGCTTCACATTTCGTCTCTTCGGCAACATGCTGGCAGGGGTCGTGCTCACCGGAGTGGCGCTCTTTCTTGTACCGTTAGTGGTACCATCTCTGTTCTATGCACTGGAGGCCTTGTTTGGCATTGTCCAGGCACTCATCTTTGCGGGACTCACCGCCATATTCGGCTACGTGGCAGTGAGTTCCGCGTAGTAATAATCTCTAACTGCCTGAAGTGCAAGGAGGGCGCAACATGGAGATATCCGCTGAGACAGCCAAGCTACTGGCCGTCGGCCTGAGTATGGGTATCGGCACTATAGGGCCCAGCATTGCCATTGCCATGATCGGGAAGGCAGCGATGAACGCTCTCGGTCGAAATCCTGAGGCGAGGGGCCCAATCAGCATGAATATGGTCCTTGCGATTGCGTTCGCTGAGGCTGTGGCGATATATGTGCTGATTATCGCCATACTGCTGATTTTCGTCGTCTGACGATCCTGCGGAGGGAGTTGGAGCCAATGGGAATAGGCTTGGATCTGCCAATGTTTGTTGGACAGCTCGTCAGCTTCCTGATATTGGTTGCCGCACTCTCTTACTTCGGCTACAGGCCGATAAGGCGAGTGCTGGAAGAGCGGTCGCGGCGCATTCGGGACAGCGTCGAGCAGGCGGAGAGTGCTCGCTCCGAGTGCGAAAGCGTACGAATAGAGGCCGAGCAGGAATTGAAGGATGCGCGTCTGGAGGCGCATCGGATCCTGGTTGAGGCGGGTGCGACCCGTGACCGCCTGTTGGAGGAGGCTCGCTCGGAGGCGAGCGAGGAATCGCGCGCCATTGTCGAGGAGGCAAGGACTCAGCTTGAGGACCGGCGGAGGGCTACCGTAGAAGAGCTGCGGCGTGAGTTCGCCGACGCGGCAATCTCCGCGGCTGAGACAATTGTTGTAGAGAACCTCGATGCTGAGCGCCATCGCAGGCTTATCGAGCGGGCGCTTGAGGAGCGACTGCCGTTGGAACCGGAGCGTTGACGGGCGTGTCTATCTTGAGGCTGACCGGGTTCTACGCGCGGCGCGCGTTCGAGCTTGCCGCAGGTGTGGGGCAGCTCGAGAAATGTCGAAACGATTTGAATGTCCTGGCGGCTGCGCCTCAGGACAACCTGTTGCGGTACTGCATGTCGCTTGAAGACGGAGGCCCGGATACAGGCGAGGCATCTGCCGTCTGGCACTATGAAGGTGTGCTGCCCGAGGTCATCGACTTCGCAAGCCTGCTGGCCCGGCACGGCAACCTCAGCATACTTGGCGATATCGCCCTGGAGTACTCGAGGCTGGTGGACGAACATCGCGAAGTGCGGTTCGCCGAAATCGTGACTGCCATATCCCTTGATGGGGAAACAAGGCTGCTGATTGAGAAGCGGCTGCGCGACATGACGGGGGAGGAGTTCGTGCTCGACGCGCGGGTCGATCCTGCCATCGTTGGAGGTATCGTGCTGAAGGTCGGGGACAAAGTGATTGACCGCAGCGTGCGCGCCAGACTGCAGTCGCTGCGTGACGCGGTTCTTGACGGTCACGAGGCCGGCTCCCGCTAGGTGATGAAATGCGGCGGAAGATGCTGCTGGTCGGAATGAACCGGTGCAGGTGAAGTGACAGAGAGAGAAGCAGGCGGAATAGTAGCTGAGTTCAGGCGGCGTGTTAGCGGCCACGTTGATGAGCCTTCCGTGAAGTCGGTTGGTGTCGTGACTCGGGTCGGGGACTCGGTCGCGCACCTTCGAGGTCTGGGCAACGTCGGTTCCCATGAACTACTCGAGTTTCCTGGCGGTGTCCTCGGCATGGTCATGAATCTGGAGGCGGACTCCGTCAGCGCAGTTCTGCTGGGGGACAGCAGGGCTGTGAGGGAAGGCGACGAGGCGTGGTCGACAGGACGAGTCGCCGAAGTCCCTGTAGGAGACTCCCTGCTAGGCCGCATTATTGACCCTCTTGGGCGGCCGCTCGATGGCGCAGGCCCGTTGGGCGCGACGATGTATCGTCCTGTGGAGCATCCTGCGCCGGGCGTGACGCAGCGGGGCCCCGTTGACACGCCACTTCATACCGGGATTAAGGCGATAGACAGCATGGTGCCTGTTGGGCGGGGGCAACGGGAGTTGATAATAGGTGATCGGTCCATAGGGAAGTCCGCCATGGCCGTGGACACCATCAGCGCGCAGAAGGACTCGGGGATCATAAGTGTCTATGTGGCCATCGGCAAGAAACTGTCGCAGGTGGCATCCATCGCTTCGAATCTGAGGAAGGCCGGAGAATTCGACAAGTGCGTGGTAGTGGCTGCGGGCGCGGCTGAAGCGGCAGCGCTTCAGTATCTCGCTCCCTACGCAGGTTGCGCTATCGCTGAGGAGTTCATGGAACGCGGCGGCGATACGCTGGTCATATATGACGACCTCACGAAGCACTCATGGGCCTACCGTGAGCTATCGCTCTTGCTTCGGCGTCCACCGGGTCGCGAGGCCTATCCGGGCGACGTGTTTTACCTTCACAGCAGGTTGCTCGAACGCGCCGCCAGGCTCTCGCCTGAGATGGGTGGCGGTTCAATGACCGCTCTCCCGATTGTCGAGACGCAGGCAGGCGACATATCCGCATATGTTCCGACCAACTTGATTTCCATCACCGACGGGCAGATATACCTCGAGACCTCACTGTTCAACGCGGGCATCCGGCCGGCGGTCAACATGGGGCTATCTGTGTCCAGGGTTGGTGGAGCGGGACAGCGTAAGGCCATGCGCCAGGTGGTGGGGCGCCTTCGCCTGGAACTTGCGCAGTTCCGGGAACTGGAGGCCTTTGCACAATTCGGCTCGGCGGACCTCGACAGGTCAGCCCGTGATCAGTTGGAGCGAGGACGCCGGATAACCGAGGTGCTGAAACAGCCGCAGTATGCTCCCATGTCACTCGCACATGAAGTCCTCATCCTCTATGCCGTGACGAATGACCACCTCGACGATGTGGCTGTCCCTGACGTGAACGCCTGGGAGAAGGGCCTCCACGATTTCGTGGATGCCTCTCATCCCGAACTGCTCCGCATGATAGAGGGCGACGGGGAGTTGAAGCCCGAGACCGAGAGGCTCATGGCGTCTGTGATACTCGAGTTCAAGACGGCGATACTGTAGGGCTGGCTGATATGGAGGGCAACAGGCATCATTTTCGCAGGCGCATACGTAGCGTCACGGAGACGGCCAAGGTAACGAGGGCCATGGAGATGATTGCCAGCGCCAGGATGAGGCGTGCCCGACAGCGGGCCCTTGACGCGAGGCCGTATGCCATGAGTCTGAGCGAGTTGATGGGGCGGGTGATTGGGGAGACGCGGATGAGTGGTGGCGCCCCATGGCTGCGTCGGCAGGAAGTGGGACGTGTCCTTGTTGTGCATTTGTCGACTGACAAGGGGTTGTGTGGAGGGCTTAATGCCGGGCTGAATCATGCTCTCGGCCAGTTCATTGCTGACCAGCCGGTGCCTGTGGACGTCGTCACGGTTGGCAGGAAAGGACGCGAATTTGTGGTTCGCACGCGGCTGAATCTCGTGGCCCAGTTCTCGGGGCTGGGTGACTCGCCCGGCATCGCTGACATACGGCCTCTGTGCAGACTCGTGACGGACATGTTCTCCCGTGGTGAAACCGACCTGGTGTACCTGTACTATCCGCGATTCGTGAGCGTCACGGTACAGCGACCGACGGTGGAGAGGTTGTTGCCCGTAGAGAAAGTTGTCTCCGAGTCCAGTGTGCACCGGGACTTCGTGTGCGAGCCTGATGTGAACCGTGTGCTTGACGCACTGCTCGCGAGGTACGTTGAGGCAAGCATCTACCACGCTTGCCTCGAGCTGGTGGCATCGGAATACTCGGCGCGAATGGTGGCAATGCACGATGCCACCAATAGCGCCAGCGAGATGGCTGAGGACATGACGACCGAGATGAACAAGTTGCGACAGGCTGCGGTTACGGAGGAAGTATGCGAGGTGAGTTCCGGCGCTGAAGCGCTGACGCGTGGAGGCGTGAATGGATAACGGGCGCGTTGTTCAGGTCATAGGCACCGTCATCGATGTCGAGTTCGCCGCGCGAAGGATTCCCCCGATAGGACAGGCTTTGCAGCTTGAGCATGGGGGGAGACGCATTGTTGCCGAGGTACAGCAGCATATCGGTGAGAAGAAAGTCAGATGTATTGCACTCGCGCCTACCGAAGGGCTTGCGCGAGATGTGGCGGTGCACGACCTTGGAACCCCCATCCGCGTTCCAGTCGGCAGAAGCACTCTGGGGCGGCTGCTCGACGTCCTTGGTGAGCCGATTGACGGACTGGGGCCGATTGACGAGACGGCGCCACGTTGGCCGATTCGTCGCGGTCCTCCATCTCTTGAAGAACAGGAGAGCACGCCACAGGTGCTCGAGACGGGTATCAAAGTGATTGACCTCGTCAGCCCGTTCACTCGAGGCGGCAAGGTCGGAGCCTATGGTGGAGCTGGGGTGGGCAAGACGGTCATCATCATGGAGCTTATCCGGAACATAGCCACCGAGCGCGGCGGAATCTCGGTCTTCGCGGGCGTGGGGGAACGATCGCGCGAGGGCAATGAGCTGTGGCTCGAGATGCGCGAGTCGGGTGTGCTAGACAACACGGCTCTCGTGTTCGGGCAGATGAATGAGCCTCCTGGCGTACGTGCGCTTGTCGCCCTGACAGGCGTCACCATGGCGGAGTACTTCCGTGAAGTTGAAGGCCAAGATGTGCTGCTCTTCGTAGACAACATCTATCGCTACGTTCTCGCCCACATGGAGGTGTCTGCGTTGCTGGGGCGTATGCCCTCGGCGGTGGGATATCAACCCACTCTGGCCAGCGACATCGCCACGCTGGAGGAGAGGATTACCTCGACGCGTAGTGGCTCTATAACCTCCTTCCAAGCCATCTATGTTCCTGCTGATGACTACACAGATCCGGGCGTTGTGGCGACGTACAGCCACCTGGATGCGATTGTAGCCCTTGATCGGTCTATTGTGGAGCTTGGCATCTATCCTGCGGTTGATCCTCTGCTGTCGACATCGCGAATACTCAGCCGCGACATCGTGGGGAAGGAGCACTATCGTGTCGCGCGGGGAGTACAGCGCACGCTGCAGCGATACGAGGAATTGCATGACATAATGGCCATACTCGGAGTCGAAGAGCTGAGTGAAGAGGACAAGCTGGTTGTGCGACGAGCGAGGAAGCTCCAGCGATACTGTTCTCAGCCATTCCATGTGGCCGAGAAGTTCACCGGAATCGAGGGAAAGTTCGTGCCGTTGAGCGAGACTGTTCGAGGTTTTGGTGAGATCCTTGACGGCAAGCATGACGATCTTCCTGAGAGCGCGTTCTGGATGATTGGGGTGATCGAAGAAGCCGTGGATCGCGCGCGGCGGAATGCGTGAAAGGGAGGTAGTGCCGCGTGCCGCAGTTGCATCTGGACGTCCTGACGTCTGAACGAACCGTCCTCTCTCTGGATGTCGATGCGCTTGCGGCCATGACGGAGGAGGGGCAGATAAGTGTACTTCCCGGCCACGCTGCGCTTGTCACGCTTCTCCAAGCCGGCGAGCTGATGGTGCGAATCGGTGCTGAAGACCACTACCTGGCAGTCAGTGGTGGATTTCTTGAAGTCACGTCTCAGGGCGTGGTCATTCTGGCAGACGCATGTGAGCGTGCCGATGAGATCGACGTGCAGCGTGCGGAAGAAGCCCGAAGGAGTGCGGAGGAATTGCTGGGAGCGGGTGCTCGCGAGGCTGACTCGGCCGTAGCCGAGGCTGCTTTGCGGCGGTCGCTTGTTCGCTTGAAGGTTGTGGACCGATACCGGCGTCGAACCCGGCGCAGATCTTTCGAGTGACTCTGCCGCGGATATCAATGGCCGGGTATCTTGGCGACTGCGCTCAGCATGTCACGACCCCACCAGGACTCACGCCGGGAAGTAGCGAAGAAGTCAGCCGCGTATGCAACCAGGCGTCTCTGAACTTGGGGAAGTGGCGGGAAAGACTACAGTATCTGTAGCCGTACCCGGGTCTCTTCCTTGGCTGCCTTGACTCGCAGGAGGGTGCGCATCGCTTCAGCGACCCGGCCCTGCTTGCCAATCACCCTGCCCTTGTCCTCAGGGGCGACTTCCAGCTTGACCAGCAAGCCTTCGTCGCTGTCTTCCTCGGTGATGCTCACCTTGTCGGGATCTGTGACGATGGACTTGACGATATACTCAATTAGTTCCTTCATCGCATCTCCTTAGTGTGGCGGCTACTCACCGCCGTCGGGGCTGGCTGAAGTCGTGGAAATCCCGGCTTTGGTGAGAAGGCCTGAGACCGTGTCGGTGGGCTTGGCCCCGCGGGAGAGCCAGAGCAGAGCCTGTTCGCGGTCTATTCGCACGGTTGCGGGGTCTGTCTGAGGGTTGTAGTGACCAATCACCGCGATGAACGAGCCATCACGAGGCGACCTGCTGTCCGCTACAACAACGCGGTAGATGGGGTTGTGTCTTCTGCCTACGCGGCGTAGTCGAATCTTTACCATAGGAGTGATAATTATCCCCTGTATCGTATTGCTTTGTCAACGCGGGTGCCCTAGTCACTGCTCCGCGTGGAGAACATGTACTGGGTGGTGGTCTTCAGCTTCCTTCTGAGCAGCGCAAGCTGAGGCTTGTATACCCTCAGTTGCCCCGGTCGTTCGTACTCAAGGTGCATTCCAAGTACCGACGAGACGACTCTCTGCTCAGCGCCACCCGGGCACAGGACGATAGCCCCGGACTGGTCGCCGGTCATCTCGATGAGAATCGGCAACATCAGAGACTCACGGTCGGGCGCATCAAGCAAACTGGAGAGGTACTCCAGCTCGGAGCGCTTGACCATCTGTTGGCTTCCGTCAGTGCATGGTATCTGGGGCTGAGCCTCGTCCAGAAGCTCCGAAAGGCTCTTGCGACTCCGGGGTAGCCCGGAGTTGACCAGGCGAAGCTCACTGCTGAGGTATGCACTGAGGAACCTCTCGTACTGGGGCTGCGTGTCGTCGCGGAGCTCGGGGAGGTGCATGGACATGTCTATGCTTCTTTTCTCGCCAACAGGACCTTCACGCGCTTCAGCCGGGCCTTTTCTTCCCTGTCCCGCTCCTCGAACTTCATCTTGAGGAAGCGTATCGTTGCCTGCAGATTGGGAATGATGATGTACTCAAGTGCATTCGTAATACGTTTGGTTCGACTGATCTCCGCGCCGAGGAGTTCAAGGCCCCGCTGAAGTTCTGCCAACTCGATGATTGCCCGCAGAGCCTCCCTCGCGGTGTCCGACGCACTGTCTACGAGAGACGATGTCTGCGCAAGGTTGTACCCTCTGAGGCCGCCGGGCGGCTCGTTGAATTCCAGGGCAGGAATCCGCACACCTGCCACATTCCGCGGGCCTGCCGTGACGCTGATGTCTGCCTCGCTTGCAACAAGTTCTTTCTGCAGCGCGACGTAGCCGTGGTAGCCGCTCGCGATGGTCATCGCCTTGTAGGCTTCGGACATCCCGCCTAGCGCCTTTTTCTTGGCGCTGACGGTGTCGCGGGCAGCCTGAAGGAACTCCATCGTGAGAATGGACAACCTGTCCTTCATTATCTTCTGGACGCGACTGGACAGGCCCAATCTCCTCTTGAGCTTGACGAGTTCAATCTTGGTAGGCCGTACTTTGATGAGCTGTGCCATACAGACCCTACTGCGCTTTGATACCGGCACCCTGCGCGTGCTTCGGGTGGTACTTTTTGATGAAGTCCTCTTTGATCAGCTTGAGGTCTTCTTCAGGAAGCGCCGAGAACAGGTCCCATGCGATATCAAGGGTGTCCTCGACCTTACGCTTCTCCTGTTCTCCCTGGGAGATGAACCGCCGCTCGACACTGTCGGCGTTCTCGAGATACAGCCTGTCGCGGTCGCCAAGCGCATCCGCTCCGATGATAGTAGAGATCTCGCGCAGATAGATGCCCTCCGCATACGACGCATAGATCTGCATGAACACGTTGTTGTGGTCCTCGCGTGTCTTGCCGGGGCCTATGCCCTCCTTCATCATTCGTGAGAGCGACAGGAAGACATCGATAGGGGGATACACCCCTTTGCGCATGAGGTTACGGGACATGACTATCTGTCCCTCGGTAATGTAGCCGGTGAGGTCAGGTATCGGATGCGTGATGTCATCGTCCGGCATTGTAAGAATCGGCATGATTGTGACCGAGCCCTCATGTCCGCTAATCCTGCCCGCTCGCTCATAAATGGTCGCAAGGTCCGTGTACATGTAGCCGGGATAGCCACGGCGGGATGGGATTTCCTCTCGCATTGAAGAGAGTTCGCGCAGGGCCTCACAGTAGTTCGTCATGTCTGTGAGGATGACGAGGACGTGCATGTCGTGCTTCCACGCAAGGTACTCCGCGGCAGTGAGTGCAAGTCGTGGCGTGGATATGCGTTCGATGGCCGGGTCAGACGCCGTGTTGATGAATGCGACTGCGCGCTCAAGAGCCCCGGTTCGCTCAAGATTGCTCATGAAGAACGCGGCATCGTCGTAGCTGATTCCGATGGCGCCGAAGACAATGGCGAATTTCTCGTCCGTGCCCTTCACTGTGGCCTGCCGGATTATCTGTGCCGCCAGCCGGTTGTGTGGCAGACCGGAGCCGCTGAACAGCGGGAGCTTCTGGCCCCGCACCAGTACGTTGAGTCCGTCGATGGATGAAACGCCCGTCTCGATGAACTCAGCAGGTGGCTGCCGCGACGCCGGATTGATGGACTCACCGTTGATGTCGAGGTATTCATCGGGGATGATGGCCGGCCCGCCGTCTATGGGCTTGCCCATACCATTGAAGATCCGTCCAAGCATGTCAAGCGACACCGGCAGTTTGAGCGTCTCCCCCTTGCACCTGATCTTAGAGCCCTTCAGGTCTACCTCGCTGACGCCGCCAAAGACCTGGACGACCGTAGCCTCTTCACTGATGTCGATTGCCTGGCCGGTCTTGACCTCGCCGTTGCTTAACACGACGTCAACAACCTCGTTGTACTTGGTGCCAGGAATCCGTTCAGCAATCACAAGGGCACCCTTTGCCTTGCTGATTGCCTTGCCTTCACGTACGTAGAGTCCAGATAGCTCCATGAGCTTCCTCCTTCTCGTGCCTTGACGGGTCTCCGATGAGCACTCAGGCGCGTGCGCGGGCCACGAGCGTCTCATCCATCTCCGCCCACAGCTCCTTGCACCTCTCCGCGAACTCGTCGTTCGTTATCTCCTTCATTCTCGCGATGCGGTAGACGATAGGTGAAGTACGTATCGTTTCGTAGCCCGCACCGCCATTCAGCATGTCCTGCGCCAACTCATGGAACTTGAGGATGGTTTTCAGCATCAGACCAGCCTTGCCCGGACTGCAGTACGTGTCCGCGTCGCTGTAGGCGCTCTGCTGCAGGAAGTCCTCGCGAATCATCCTCGCTACCAGCAGGAGAAGCTTGTCACTATCGGGCAGGGCCTCAGGGCCGACCAGTCGGACGATTTCTTCAAGCTCTGCTTCCTGCTGGAGAATGCGCAGCGCCGCGCCACGCGTCTCCTCCCAGCCTCGGTCGAAGGTGTTCCACCAGTCCTTCACGGCATCGACGTACAGGCTGTAGCTTGTGAGCCAGCTGATGGCAGGAAAGTGTCTCTTGTTGGCGAGCCCTACATCCAACGCGAAGAGCGCGTCCACGATGCGCAGCGTGTTCTGGGTAACGGGCTCACTGAAGTCCGCTCCCGGCGGGCTGACTGCTCCAACAACCGTGACTGAGCCTGTGCGGTTCGGACTGCCGAGGCAGTCAATCATGCCGGCTCTCTCATAGAATCCGGAGAGCCTGGACCCCATGTATGATGGAAAGCCCTCCTCACCCGGCATCTCCTCAAGGCGGCCGCCCATCTCCCGCATGGCCTCGGCCCAGCGCGACGTGGAATCCGCGACAAGCAGGACGTTGTAGCCCATGTCGCGGTAGTACTCGGCCATTGTCACTCCAACGAAGATGCTAGCCTCTCGCGCGACGACTGGCATGTTGGAGGTATTGGCTAGGAAGATCTCTTTTTCCTGAAGAAGCCTCCCGGTCTTTGGCTCCTTGAGCTGTCGAAAACTGAACAGCACGTCAGCCATTTCGTTGCCTCGCTCGCCACAGCCCACGTAGATGTTGAGCGCGGTGTCAGCCCAGCGCACGAGCTGCTGCTGTGCCACGGTCTTGCCAGTGCCGAATCCACCGGGGATTGCGGCCTTGCCGCCCATCGCCAGGGGGAACATATAGTCGAGAATACGCATGCCTGTTGTCAGCAGCCCTGAGGGGCTTTGACGGCTGAGGTATGGCCGCGGCTTGCGTACCGGCCACTCCTGCATGAGAGTAAGCTCATGCGTCTTGCCGTCTTTCTCGACGACCGCTACCGTCTCCTCGATGGTGTACTCGCCTTCCCTTATGTGCTTGATTGTGCCGCTGATTCCCACAGGCACCATGACCTTGTGTTCCACGAGAGGAGTTTCCGGTACAGTCCCGATGATGTCGCCGTATTCGACTACATCGCCGACTTTGACTGTGGGAGTGAACTGCCATTTGACATCACGGGGCAGGGCCGGTGACTTCGCGCCGCGCTTGATGAATGACCCGGTCTTTTCGGCCATCGGTAGAAGCGACTTCTGTAGACCGTCGTAGATGGAGCCCAGAAGGCCGGGACCCAGCTCGACGCTGAGGATCTTGCCTGTGGGGCGAACGTCTTCGCCCGTCTTCAGCCCGAGGGTTTCCTCGTGTGCCTGAATAACAGCCTTGTCTCCGTCGAGACCTATGACCTCCCCAACAATGCCGTCTTCGCCAATCTCGACGACCTCATATACCTGCGAGCCTCTCATCTCGTTGGCGATGACCAGAGGTCCGGATACCCTCCAGATTTTTCCCATGTCTGTAACCTCCTAAGACTGCTCGACTCGGTTCACAGCGGCACACTGGTTATGGCTAGATCTCGATCTCGAAGCCCAGGAATTCGCGAGTGAACCGCTTGTAATAGCCAACGACGTCAGGGTGCTTTGTCCCGTGTTTTGACGGCACTTCGACTATGACCGGCAGAACGCTCTTGCTCTGCCTGATCCGTGCAACCGTGTCGCCCGCAATGTCTGCGAATTCCTCAAGAAGTATGACGACGCCGACATCGGGGTCAGACACATACTCCTGCAGTGTGCTTCGTACTTCCTCGGCGGCGTTACGCTCGATCAAGATGGCGTGGGTCTTTCTGATGCCTGCCAGCTGTAGCACACTGACCAATTCCTGGTCACCTATGACAGCAATCTCCAGATTCCTCACGGAAGACTTGTTCATAGCAGCAGGTACCTCTTGACCTCTTCAACGGCTATGCCGTCGTAGATAGCTTTCAACAGCAATCTGAGATTCCTCAGCTCGGTTTCCTTGAGGACCAGATACCAGGCCATCACAAGGGGGGACAGAGCCCTGGGGGACAGGAAATCACGCAGCGCCGCATACTTGTGTTTCTCAAGCACTTCGTCGATGACGGTGACTGACCTTGACTTGTCGTAGGCGCTGGCAATCTCGCTTGCGATGTCCCTGTGCTGCGGGCTGTCGAGTCGGCGCGCGATGTCCGGGAGCTTGTATGGCAATACATCCCTGAGGGTCTTCTCGTTGATAATGTAGCCGTCGGAGATGAGGTAGTCGCCCGCTGCGGGACCGACGCCCTCGACAACTGCCCTGCAGGCGATTCCGAGGTTTGTGAGGTCGATGACAAGGCCGTAAGCTTTGCCGAGTGCAGCGCCCTCGCGGACTTCGCTGGCCGTCTTGAGGAACTGGTGGAAGTACTCGCCCTCGAGTCTGGACTCAACAGCGATCTTCGCCTTGGCCCCGCCGGCCGGGTCATATGCCTTGATGGCCGGCACGAAGTCAGGCAGGAGGCTCTGCGTAAGCACGTCGGCCACGTCCTGCATCGTCTCAGATTCGTTCAGATCATCTAGGAACCCTGCATCACATATCGCGCCAATCGGAATCAACGGGGTCTTCTCACCCGTTACGATGCCCTGCAGAGTTGCTTTGACGTTTATGACATCGTATTTGACGATGAACGACCGGGACACACTGCGCATATCGGCAGGCATATACTTGAAGGCTTCGATGTATGCGATACGCTCTGCGAAGTATGTCCACATGGCCCGGTCTATGTCTTCGAATCCCCGGAAGGTCGTCCCTTCCAGGTATGCCCCGATGTCTGTCTCGCGAATGACGCCAAGCGCATCTGCCACGTTCGTAGTGCGTGACAGGCGGTCAAGATGATTCCCTGCAACCATCTTCGGCTCCTCCGCTTTGAGGTAGGCCGACATATATGCGTATCTTGGATCGAGCACCGTGCGCTCCTTACGTCAGTGTGGTCAGAAAAGGTCCTTGCTGATTTCGGGTAACAGGCGAGGCAATAGCATCTCAAGCCTGGTGGAGTACGTATTGTCAACGGCGGTCTTCTTGTCTTCGCTGGTGGCAATCACGCCGCCGTCGCAGTCACACTCGGTCACATCCAGAACCATGGCGGAGAGACGCTTGTCGTTCTTGACAAGCTCTTTGACCATGGCGATGTCATGGTGACTGACGGAAATCGTAGCCTTGTCTGACCCAAGACCACTGATGGCATCGCCTATGAGATAGGCTGTGAGGTCGGGCTTCGTCGAAGTCTTCTTGAGATCGGCCTGTGCCCGTTTCACAATGTCGTCCAGCACCGACGCCTTGGCAGCGGCCATGTCCCGGTGCTGCTGTATCGCACTCTGCGACGCGACGCGAGCGGCCTCTTCCTGAGCGTCCTTGAGAAGTCGGCGTTTCTCCGCCTTCACCTTCACGTCTTGCTGGTTTCTTGCCTTCTCAAGTTCCTTCTTCGCCTCTTCCTCGGCCTCGCTCACGATGCTTTGGGCTTCTGCCTTTACTTTGTCAACTACGGCTTCGCTGATTTTCTGCATTTGCTCAGTACCTCAATCGACAGCTTCCTAGAACAGTCCCAGCATGCTCAGAGCCATTATCGTGAACACCAGGCCCAGAACCCCGAGCAGTTCCACGAACACTGCCAGCATCATGGCGTTTGTCAGTATGCGGCCCTTTGTCTTCGGAAGGAGAGAGATGCCAGAGGCGCACACCGCGCCCTGATAGGCTGCGGAGACACATTCGGCAGAGGCTGCAATGAGCCCGCATGCGAAGACTGCGAACCCGGCACCAGCGGGGTCTGGCATGGCCGAGAGATTGGGGATTACCGTCGTGAGGATCAGAATCAGGATGATGAGCCCGTAGAACGTCTGAGTCATTGGTAATGACACCAGGACGATGACGTTCCGCAGCTGACCCGGCTCCTCAGCCAGAGTGGCAGCTCCTGTTGAGCCTGCCCACCCGAGTCCTATCGACGATCCCGCCAGGCCGCCGCCGAGAGCCAGCGCCCCGCCCAGCACAGCGAGAGATTCAGGACTAATCAACATCGTACACCTCCGAATCTAGGTTTCTATATGCAGGCAACTACATCAACCCCAGTATGCTGAGAGCCATTATGCTGAACACGAGGCCGAGCACAGCGAGGAGTTCGACGAACACCGCAAGCATTATTGCGTTAGTGAGGATGCGGCCTCCTGTCTTGGAGAGCCCTGCAATGCCTGCCGCGCACACCGATCCCTGGTAGGCCCCGGAAACGCCGAAAGCCAGGGAAGCCATGATTCCTATCCCGCAGACAGCGAATCCGCTCCCACTGGGGTCGCCCATGCTGCCAATCGCCGGAATGGCAGACGTGATTACGAGGATAAGGAAGATAAACGCGTAGAATGCCCGTGACATCGGCAGAGCAGCCAGGATAATCACGTTCCGGAGCTGCCTCGAATCCTGTCCCAGCACGGCCGCTCCCGCAGCTCCCGAAATGGCAACACCAAGCGATGACCCTGCCAGGCCACCGGCCAGAGCGATGCCCCCGCCAAGAGTAGCCAGCGCTGCCTGATCTACCAGCATTTCTCACTCACTCCGTTCATGCTTGAGCTTTCACTGCTACGAACTCGCGCTTGCGAAGCCGCAGCGGACTGTAGGTCCTGCCGCCCCCTTCGTAGAACTTGAAGAGAAACTCGACGAAGCACAGCCGAAGGGAGTGGACGAAGCACGTAATCGAACTGAGAACCAGGTTGAGGGTATGCCCGAACAGAAGGATCAACAAGGCGATAATCGTTCCGAGTACGAGTCGCAGCATTCCTGCCGGCAGCATGTTGGCGATAAGAGTGGACATCATGTTGAAGCAGTACGCGAGATAGTATGTTGCCAGACCGACGCCGGCGAGCCGCGCGTACGACATGACGTCGCCAAGTATCCCCGTGATATCGAATATCCAGAAGATGCTGCCAAGGAATGGGCCTTTCTCCATCACAGAGGCGATGATGATCAGCACGACTCCACCGGACACGGTGTACAGGAGAATGGAGTACGTGCTCTCAGCCAGCGGCAGCAGGTCAGCTCCGATGAAATGCATAATCCATGGGATGCCCGCAATCTGGAGCACAAACAGTCCTGCCCGTCCGAGTACGAGGTGCTTCTGCTTCTCCTTGCATCCCCTGATGAGCATCAGCAGGTGACCTATGTTGACGTGAACGAGTCCAACCATGAGGGAGACTACAATAAACTTCATGGTATCGAGGTAGATTGCCTGGATGGGCTGTGACAGGGCAAGGTTGGGTGCGTTCAAGAACCGGGGGGAGAAATCACCCAGATAGGTGCCGGTCAGAACGCCAACGACGACTGCAGACCCGGCGCTTATATACAGCAGTGTTTGAAACACTTTGAACCCGTCGGTCTGGGAGTCGTCAACGAGCTTCGGCAACGCGAACCTGGTTAGAACTATGAGGAGAAGGCCGTACACGGCATCTCCCAGCATGACGCCGTAAAAGAACGCGAAGGAATAGGAGATAATGGGAGTCGGGTCCCACTCCCGGTACTTGGGAGTCCCGAACAGGTCCACGACTATCTGGAAAGGCCTCAGTGCCTTGAGATTGCGATACTTGCTGGGGGGTTCCTCATCGGGTTGTGCTGCTCTCGTTTCTATGTAGACGTACCCGACTTCCTCTCTCAAGTCACCGATTGCAAGGTCTACACCACCCTCGGGCACCCATCCTTCGATGAGTGTTACGTATTTGGCCTCGCAGGCTTGCTCAAGCACACCGAGCCTCTGGTTTTCTGCAAACAGTGCCTCGCGCAGCAGAACGAGCTTCTCGAGGTTCTCGGTTGTCTTCGCCTCGATATCAGCCTGTACGTGTGCCAACTCCGTTGAGAGTCGTGCCGAATCCTTGTCGGCCTTTACGGCGAAGTCCTTCAGAGGCACATCCTCGTGGGGGACTGATACGAGTGTGCCGCTGTTGTCGCTGACAAGCGCCTCAAGCGTGGCCATCTCGCTCGACTTGGCGATGAAGTAGATATACGTATCGTCACCACTCTCGATGGTCTCCTGGCTCAGCGTATGCTGTTCGAACCGGGAGCCCATGGTCTGGAAGACATCGCGGGGGATTGCAGCGAGTCGCGAGGAGAGGTGCTTTCCCGAGAAATCAAGATCTGCGAGGGAGAGGTCCACCCTTGGCGCCAGCTCGCCGACGACGTCCTTGAGTTGCGCCAGTGCCTGTTGTTCCGCCTGGAGCTTCTGAACTCGCTGGTGCATGGTCCCGAGCTTCGTACAGAGCCTCCGGGTGTCCTCACCTATTTCCGCAAGCGGCCGAGTGTAGAAGACGTCAAGGTCCTCCTTCAATCGAACAATCCGTTCATCGTGAATGTACCCGAGAACGTCGTCGATACTCGCCAGGAGTTCGCTGACCTGTCTTCTCTCTTTCTCGATGGCCTCTCTGTCAACCGGGCTGAGTTCAGTGCTCTCTTCTGCGTGGAGGACGCCAACCCGTTGAAGCACCTTGAGCGTTTGACCCGCGAGGTCCTTCGAAGTGACCACGCGCATGTGGCTCATGGGTTCGGGAGTGTTGACGATGGCGCCCATTATGCCGCTTTCTCTCCGATGACTATGCTGACAATCATCTTCGCATATTGGTCGGCCTTCTTGCCGGCGCTCGATTTGATGTCAGCCGCTTGCTGCTCCGCCTCCTTCACATCACGCTCAGCCTTCTGGCTGGCCTCTTTCACTACGCCGGCGCACTCTGCCTTCACATCGTCGAGAGGAAGCTCGGCATCGGCCATCTTCCTGGACTCATCGCGCGCCTTCTGGACGATATCGATTGCCTTGGCTTTCGCGTCGTCGAGTACCCGCGCTGCCTCCGCCTCCATCGCTTGCACGCCACCGGTTATGTCACTGGCCATAGCACACTCCTTAGCGGTAGTCTGTGTTCCTGTGCGGGGTAGACTGAGGGGGCATACGTCGGAACAAGCCCTGTTGCGTTCGTGGTAGATTGACTCGCTGCAATAGACTGTTCCTCTAAGAGTCAGGAGAAGGGGCCAAAAGCAAAGCCCCTGACTAACCGACACAGTATATCACCGCCGTTTTTCTTTCGGCAATGGGCATGCATCTTGCACGTGTAGGTATGGTGGTGGCGTGGGGTGCCTCTTCTGAAGTACAATTGCGCCTGTTATGTATGACGTTGTTTCAATGGGCGAGACCATGGTTGCCTTCGAGGCTCAGAGCTCGGGACCGTTGAGGGAAGTGGAGGACTTCAAGAAGTGGGTTGGTGGGGCTGCCGATAACTTCATCATTGCCGTCGCGCGGCTGGGTTTCGACTGCGGCTGGTTTTCAAGGGTGGGAGATGATGAGTTCGGACGGTTCATCACGAGGTGGATAAGAGGCGAGGGCGTCGACGTGTCTCGCGTGCGTGTCGACTCTTCGAAGCCCACCGGTGTGTTCTTCGTGGAGCGGCGGTCTTACGAGACCAACTTCAAGTGCCACTTTTATCGGAACACCTCGGCTGCGACGAATATCTGCCCCGATGACGTGGACGAGGATTACATTGCGCAAGCGAAGGTCGTCTATCCCGAAGGGCAGTTGACGTACATCAGCGACTCGGCCCGTGCCGCTGTCGAGAGGATGTTTGACCTCGCGCTCAAGCACAACAAGATCATCATGTTTGACCCTAACCTCAGGCTGACGATGGCGAGCGTCGAGACCTCACGGTCTATCCATATTCCTCTGATGCAGAAGGCTACGTATGTGCTGCCGGGAGAGGACGAATTGAGGAAGCTGATGGGCACCCCGGACCTCGACACGGCCATTCACAAGGCGCACTCCTTGGGCATCAGCAAGCTCATCGTCAAGGCGGGCGCAGGCGGTGCGATTCTCGCGCCGGCGGGACAGGAGCCAAGGCGTATTCCTGGCTTCACTCTCAAGAAACCTGTGAGCCCCATGGGCGCGGGCGATTGCTTTGTTGGAGGGTTCACGGCCGGCATCTTGAAGGAGCAGCCGCTTGAAACCTGCGTGCGCTGGGGCAACGCGGTCGGTGCGTTCAGCACCATGGCCTATGGCCCCTTCCACGCGTGCCCGAGCTTCGATGAGCTTCAGTCATTCCTGGCAGGCAAAGAGGAGATATCGCGCTAGGTGCGCGTAGTCGAGATTCAACTATCTTCGAGGAGGACCACATACTTATGAAAGCCAAGGACTTCCGCGGAATCATCCCCCCGATGATGACCGCGTTCACGAAAGACGGCGAGATCTACGAGAAGGGAACCAGAGAGATCGTGGATTTCATCGTTCCCCATGTACAGGGTCTGTATCCTGTCGGCAGCTATGGCAGCGGGCCGATGATGTCCATTGCCGAGCGCAAGAGGACGGCCGAAATCGTCGTCGACCAGACCAAGGGGCGCGTGCCGGTGATTATCCATGTCGGCTGCTCGGACACCAAGAACACGGTGGAACTTGCACGCCATGCGGAGTCCATCGGCGCTGCCGCTGTTGGAGCCGTTACGCCGTACTACAACGAGTACGACCAGGAGTGTATCTACATTCACTTCAAGACACTGCTTGACTCTGTCGGCATCCCCGTGTTCCTGTACAACAATCCGAAACTCTCGGGCAACAAGGTGTCCGATGATACTGTCATGAGGCTCGTGAAGGACGGAATCGCGGGTATCAAGGACAGTACCTTCGACATAGTGAACTACTACCATACCGAGATGGCCCTGAAGGATTTTCCGGACCTCAACCTGATTATCGGCACTGAGGCGATGCTCGTAGCGACGTTCGATGCCGGCGCGCAGGCGGCCGTCACCGGACTCGGCAACGTGTATCCGGACCTCATCGCACGGCTCTACCAGGACTACCTGAGTGGTGACAGGCGCAAGATGATGGAGACGCAGGAGCTTGTGCTCAGGGTGCGCCAGATTACGAAGTATGGACTGACGGTGCCCACCTGCCACGCTGTCCTGGACCTTCGTGGCATCGATGCAGGCTATCCACGCCTGCCATTTACCAAAGTCTCTCCCGAGGTCTTCCAGAAGGTGAAGGCTGCCCTGCAGGAAGTCAACCTGCTGTAGCCCACGCGCAGCATGCATGTATTGGACCTGCATAGCTGGAGTGTCGGTACTGCCGAGGCACGAAGTCTTCAACGCGACCTCGCCACACGAGTGGTGAGGTCGCGTTGTCTTTCCGGTAACCCACGCTACGTCGCCGGTGCGGATCTGTCAGTGGACCGCGTTCGTGGGCGAGGCCGGGCAGCGGTTGTCGTGGTCTTGTACCCCGGACTGCAGACTGTCGAGGTGCAGACTGCCGAGGGCGAACTCGACTGGCCGTACGTGCCCGGATTTCTGTCCTTCCGCGAGGCGCCGCTGGTTCTCGCGGCGTGCCGGAAACTGGACATAGCTCCCGACCTGCTGATTGTCGACGGGCAGGGAGTGGCCCATCCCCGTGGCCTCGGCCTGGCATCCCATCTGGGACTCTTCCTTGATATTCCCACCATCGGTTGCGCCAAATCCCTGCTGTGCGGTGCGCACGAAGCGCTGGATGAGAGGCGTGGAGCGTTCACCGACGTTGTCTATGATGGCGAGGTCGTTGCCGCGGCGCTGCGAACGCGGGACGGCGTGAAACCGGTCTACATCTCCATAGGACATAAGGTTGACCTTGCGAGCGCAGTCGAATGGGTGCTACATTGCACTGGCAGGTATAGATTGCCGGAGCCGACTCGGCTCGCCCATCTCTCTGCCGGCGGCAGATTGCCCTGATAGTGGTGTCGCGGTTGGCATTTGCTTTATTGAGAGGAGCCCTTATGTTCGAATTGCGTGATAGCCTTGAGGCCCTTCTTCGCCGACTGTCCGATGTCATGGTGCGACTTTGACGTCGCCGACGAAGAAAAACAGATAGAAGAACTGGAGCAGAAAGCCTCCGACCCTGACCTGTGGAAGGACCAGAGAAAAGGGAAGGCCCTCATGCGTGCCCTTGATGGAAAGAAGGGGCTCGTTGCTGCGTGGAGGGGCATGGAGAAGGAGGCAGGCGAGCTGCTCGCGATGGTGAAACTCTCCATGGCCGAGAGCGACGATTCCATCGAGGAAGACGTGGCGGGGGAGGCGCAACGACTGTGGGCCGATTTCGAGCAGATGGAGACGCGTCTCCTACTATCCGGCGAGCTCGATGACCGCAATGCTCTGTGTGCGCTTCACGCCGGAGCAGGCGGGACTGAGTCCCAGGACTGGGCGAGCATGCTGCTGCGGATGTATATTCGGTGGGCAGAGAGGCATCACTACGATGCGGAAGTGCTCGAAGTATCCGAGGGCGAGGAGACCGGCATCAAGAGTGCGTATCTCAGCGTGCGTGGCGACCACGCCTATGGCTATCTGAAAGGGGAACATGGCGTACATCGGCTTGTTCGCCTGTCGCCGTTCGACGCCGACCATGCCCGCCACACTTCGTTCGCACTGGTTGAAGTCCTGCCCGAGGCCGACGAGCAAGTGGACATAGACATTTCGCCGGACGAACTGAAGGTTGAGACGTTCAAGGCAAGCGGCCCCGGTGGTCAGCATATGCAAAAGACGAGCAGCGCGGTGCGTATCACGCATCTCCCGACTGGAATCACGGCTGCGTGCCAGAGCCAGCGCTCGCAACATCAGAACAAGGACGCCGCGCTCAAGATCATCTATGCCCGGTTGCTTGAGGAGGAGCGGTTGAAGAAGGAGCGAGAGCGAGCCAGGCTGAAGGGAGAGCGCGTGGATGCGGGATGGGGCAACCAGATAAGAAGCTACGTGCTGCATCCCTACAAGCTTGTGAAAGACCACAGGACTGGATTCGAGTCGTCGGGGGCTGAGGCAGTGTTGGACGGTGCGCTGGACGGCTTCACAGCGGCCTATCTGCGATCGAAGGTAGGTGAGTCGCAATGAGGAGGCTTCTTCCTGCGGTTCTCCTGGCATTAGTCGGTCTCCTGGCTCCGCTCGCCCCAGCAGCGTCGGCCCCAGACTCGTTAGAGGTTCTGAGCAGCACTGTTGAGGCGCAGTTCCCGCTGAGCCTGGTTTTCTCGGTAGAGGCCGAGAGCGCAAGCAGCATTGCTGACATCCGGCTCCTGTATCAGGTCGACAAGATGAACTACGCAGAGGTCATAAGCGAGGCATGGCCGCCGTTTGAGGCTTCGACCAGGGTCAGCACGAGCTGGACCTGGGACATGCGCAGAGCAAGCCTGCCGCCGGGCGCCGATGTCACCTATTGGTGGAAGCTACGCGATTCGAGTGGCGCTGTGATTGAGACATTGCCGAAACTCGTGAGCTTCGATGATGACAGGTTCGAGTGGCGCGCACTGGAATCGCCGGACGTCACCATCCTCTGGTACTCGGGGGACGAGGCCTTCGCCGGCGAGCTGCTCGATGTATGTGAATCGGCAATCGAGACGCTTGCAGTCGACGTGGGAACGAGGGTTGACAGGCACATCGACATCTACATCTATGCGTCGTCGACCGATTTGAGACAGGCTATGGTGTATCCCCAGGAATGGACGGGGGGTGTGGCCTTCACCGAGTACGGGATTATTGCCATCGGCATCGGTCCGGGAGATATGGACTGGGGCATTCGGGCGCTTCGGCACGAGCTCACGCACCTTGTCGTGCACGCGGCTGTGTTCAGCCCGTTCGGACGGCTCCCGACCTGGCTTGATGAGGGTCTCGCGATGCATAACGAAGGAGAAGCCTCGGAATCGTTCGAGTCGCTTCTCTACGCGGCGGCCGGGCAGGATGCTCTGCTGTCGCTGCGGACGCTGAGCGGACCGTTCTCCTCGGATACTGCGAAGGCGTATCTCTCCTACGCGGAGAGTCACAGCGTCGTACAGTACCTGCTTGAGGAATACGGAAGCACTGCCATGCACGACCTCCTGATGTCCGTGAAAGATGGAGAGACGGTGGATGACGCGCTCATGATGAGCTTCGGACTCGACATAGATGGTGTGGAGGCGGCATGGCGAGCCTCTGTCATGGAGGAACTCGCACGTGCCTGACGTTCGGAGGTTCTCGACCTCGGCGTTAGTCTCCATCTTCTGCTTCGTGACTACTGTCGCGGTGGTAGTGCTCTGCCTTATGGCCGTGCTGCCGTTGCTCACCTCGCGTCAGCCTGCCGACAATCTGGCCGGGGACGTGTCTGTCCTCCATCTGTGGGACACGGGGCCAATCACCCTTGACCCTGCCATATCAGGCGAGATGAGTTCTCACTCCTACGTGATGAACCTCTACAGCGGCCTCGTGAAGCTGAATGCCGACCTTGAGATAGAGCCGGACATAGCGGACTCATGGACCGTGTCCGAGGATGGCACGAGCTACGTGTTCAGCCTGAGGGAGAACGTGCGGTTTCACTCTGGTCGGGCTCTCACCGCGGCTGACTTCAAGTACTCGTGGGAGAGGGCCTGCGACCCGTCAACCGGCTCCCGGACGGCGGGGACATACCTCGGGGATATCCTGGGCGCCCGCGACGTAATCGAGGGTCGCGCTACGGAAATCACCGGGGTGACTGTGGTAGATGACTACACGTTGAGGGTGGACATCGACAAGCCCAGGGCGTATTTCATCGACAAACTGACGTATCCGACGGCTTTCGCCGTTGACGAAGAAGCGGTATCGCGGGGCTCCCAATGGTGGAAGGAGCCAAACGGAACAGGCCCGTTCAAGCTGTGGCGCTGGGAACAGGGAAGCCTCATTGTCCTGCTGCGCAATCCGGACTACTACGGGGAGCTAGCGAAGCTGGAGAGCGTCCACTTCCATCTGCTGTCCGGACTCCCCCTGGCGCTCTATGAGCAGGGGGAGATAGACGTGGTCTCTGTGTCGGCCGCCTACATGGACCAGGTAACCGATCCTGCGAATCCGGTGCACAAGGAGTTCGCGTCGGCTCCGGAGTTGAGCCTGTTCTACATCGGCTTTGATGTGACGAAGCCACCGTTTGACGACGTCTACGTTCGCCGCGCGTTCTGCCACGCCGTCGACAGAGAGCGAATCGTACGCGTGCTGTTCAAGGATAGCGTCCAGGTTGCCAGTGGATACCTCCCTGCCGGGCTGCCCGGCCATGACATATCGCTGAAGGCGTTTGAACATGATCCGGCTCTGGCTCTCGAGTTGCTGGGGATGTCCTCCTATGGCTCGGCGGACCAGTTGCCTCCCGTCACTATCACCGTGTCGGGCTATGCGAACCAGTTCCCCGAGTACGTCGCGGCGGCACTGCTCGATTGGAGGGAGAACCTTGGGGTGGAAGTGTCGGTGCGGCAGCTTGAGCCCGATGCCTTTCTCTACCGCCTGCGGGATGAACGTGATGGGTTGTACTCGCTAGGGTGGATTGCGGACTATCCGGATCCTCACAATTTTCTGGGCGTGTTGTTCCGCACGGGCGAGGCGAACAACGTTGGGGGATACTCGAATCCTGAACTCGATGAGTTGCTCGACCGTGCTGCCGCGGAGCGCGACGAAGAGGCGCGCCTTGAGATGTACCAGCAGGCCGAGCGGATGGTCATCGATGATGCCCCATGTCTTCCGCTGATGTACGGCGCCAACCATGTGCTCGTGAAGCCGTACGTTTCAGGCTATCGGCCCGGGCCTCTCGGAATACCCGACCTTTCCGCTGTCAGTGTTGATCGGCCCTAGCCGTGGGGCGGTTCGCGTGTAGTCGAGAGGCCCTGCCAGAGCTGCTCCACGCGGGCCTCGAGTTCCTCGAAGCTGCCGTCGTTGTAGATGATGTCGTCCGCATATTCCATCTTTTCGACGGCGGACATCTGTGCCGCGATTCGCGCTTTGCTTTCGGACCCGGTCTGGTGGCGGTCGCGCCTCAGCCGGTCGAGCACAAGGGCCTCCGGCGAGGCCACGAGCCAGATAGTGTCGACCATCCTTTGCCAGCCGGCCTCGATGAGGAGTGTCGCCTCCACGGCGGTCCAGTCGTAGCCCTGCGTGCGGAATCCGGCAAGTAATCGTTGTACCCGACGCTTCGTTGCAGGGTGCACGAGGGCGTTGAGCCGCTCCCGAGCGGCGGCATCGCCGAATACCCTTCTGCCCAGTGCGTTCCGGTCGACCTCTCCGTCCGGGCCCAGGACTTCCGGGCCGAAGGCGCTGAGGATTCCGCGCCAGACGGTCGTCTTCCGGCGATATGTCTCGTGCGCCTGCATATCCGCGTCGATTACGGGACAGCCCCGCTGTTCGAGCATGTGACACACTGTGCTCTTGCCGCTCCCGATATTGCCCGTGATTCCAATTACCCGCATCAGGAGCATTATAGGATGTGGCGCGCAAAAAGGCAGCGTGTTCTGCCGGCGCGAGTTCCAATAATTGACCATTGGAATGGGGGGGAGCAGTGTATAATGACAGCGAGATGGAGCGGGAAGCTCTGCTCTATGAGCAGTTGTCCGGCGGGCGGGTCCGCTGCCACGTGTGTCAGTGGAGATGCACGATCAACCCTGGCAGAGCCGGTGTCTGCCGGGTTCGTGTCAACCGTGACGGAGTGCTCTACACGCTGAACTACGGTGATGTGTCATCGGTTGCCGCGGATCCGATCGAGAAGAAGCCCCTCTTTCACTTCCACCCGGGAAGCAAGGTCTTCTCTGTTGGTGGGTGGGGTTGCAACTTCCACTGCCTTCACTGCCAGAATTGGGAGATAGCATGCACGGACTTGCCGGCGCAATCACGATATCTCGCGCCGGAGGAACAGGTTCGTCTCGCCGTGGAACACGGATGTTCCGGAGTAGCGTGGACCTATAATGAGCCCGCAGTCTGGTTTGAGTACACTCTGGACTCCGCGAGGCTCGCGCGGGAGAATGGCCTCTACACCGTGTATGTGACAAACGGTTTTCTAACTGCCGAAGCACTCGACATGATTGGGCCCTGGCTGGATGTGTGGAGGGTGGACATCAAGGGTTTCAGCGATGCCCTCTATTCGCGTCTGGCGCGTGTACGTGACTGGCGAGGCATTCTGGATGTGGCAGTTCGCGCACGCAGGCACTGGGACATGCACGTAGAGGTAGTGACGAACGTAATACCATCTCTGAACGACGATGAGGCGCAGTTGGAGGGGATTGCGCGGTGGATCTGCCAGGAGTTGGGCGAACTGACGCCGTGGCATGTGACACGTTTCTTTCCGATGCATCAGCTTCAGGACCTGCCGCCCACGCCTCTTTCGACCATCGAGCACGCGCTTGCTCTGGGCCGAGCGGCGGGGCTGAAATTCGTGTATGCCGGCAATGTGCCGGGACATGGAGCGGAGGACACGATGTGTTACTCCTGCGGCCGACTGAACGTACGCCGGGTGGGGTACAGTACTGAAACGGTCGGGTTGAACGGCTCAACATGTGCCTATTGTGGAGCGGATCTGAACTTTCGGCCCCGGGCAGGGTAGTGGGTGAGTGTCTGCCTGAGATGGCATTGTGGATAGTAGTAGTGCGACCGTGGAGGCAGAGAGCATGATGACAGAGGGATCGCACCCGGTAGTGAAGCTCGCCAGGGATGCTGTGGAGCGGTTCGTGCGAGAGGGCGAAATAGTGGATTCGGAGGCAGCCACCGCCGAAATGAAGAAGCGAGCGGGGGTCTTTGTCTCGATTCACAAGCACGGTCAACTGCGTGGATGTATCGGCACATTCGAGCCGACCAGGGCCACTGTGGCAGAGGAAATCGTCGCGAATGCCATCAGCTCCGCCACCAGGGACCCCCGGTTCCATCCCGTTGCACCCGCGGAACTGGATTCGCTGGACTATAGTATTGATATCCTGACGCATCCTGAGCCAGTCCGGGACGAGAGCGAGCTGGATGCCCGTAGGTACGGAGTTATTGTGGAGAGCGGGTGGCGAAAGGGACTTCTGCTGCCGGACCTCGATGGGGTTGATACCGTCGGGCGGCAGATAGAGATATGCCGGATGAAGGCAGGCATATCCCCGGATGAGCCCGTGCAACTGCACCGATTCGAAGTCAGGCGCTACAGGTGACCGGCTGGAGCGAGGGAAGACCAATCATGGAACGGAGGAAAGGCAAGTGGCCAGATTCGTATTGACGCCAAAGGACACGCGCTTCTATGACCTGTTCGAGGAGGACACGCGCAACCTCCTGGAGGCTGCCGGGGCCCTTGTGGAGTTCTTTGAGAAGGGGGCCCCCGACAGAGAGTTGAAGGCCAGGGAATTCAAAGCATACGAAGAGCGCGGAGATGTCATAACGCATGAGATTATGAAGCGCCTGCACAGTACATTCGTGACGCCTATCGACAGGGAGGATATCGCGGAACTCGCTCATGTCTTCGACAACGTCATGGATTTCGTAGAGGCGGCCGCGCGGACCCTCGTCCTCTATCGGATGGATGAGCCGACACCTCGGGCGAAGGACCTGGCGCGCATCGTCCTGGCCATTGCGGTCAAACTGCACGAAGCCATGCCTTGCCTCCGCAACCGCAAGCAGTATGCGAATGTCCTGAGGATGTGCGTGGAGGTGAATAGTCTGGAGAATGACGCTGACGATGTGCATCATGCCGCGCAGGCGGAACTCTTCGGGACATGCACAAACGCGGTGGATGTCATCAAATGGAGAGAGCTTTATCAGCATCTGGAGAACGCAACGGACATGGGTGAGGATGTGGCGAACATTCTTGAGGGCATCGTGCTGAAACATGCCTGAGCCTTTGCTCCTGTTGGTCATCGTGGTGGCTGCAGCCATCGGGTTCGCGGTTGCCAATGGCGCCAATGATGCGGCGAACTCTATTGCGACAGTGATAGGGACCCGAAATCTCTCCCCCCGTGCTGCACTCATTATGGCGGCGTGCTGCGAGTTTGCAGGCGCCGCGACTGGCACTGCGGTGGCCAGGACGATTGGCAAGGGCATCGTGGTTCCGGAGGCACTGACGATGGGCATCATCCTTGCCGGAGTGTCCGCCATCATCGTGTGGGCGGTGGTGGCCACTCTGAAAGGTATGCCGATTAGCCTTACGCACGGGCTCGTTTCAGGCCTTGTCGGGGCCGCACTTGCGCAACGCGGTGCGTCTATCGTGCAATGGCCGGTGTTGGGACGGGTCTTCTCCGCGGTCGGCATCGCACCCCTCCTGGGACTTGTGGGTGGTTTCCTTGTCATGCTGGCGATAATCTGGGTCTTTCGCCGCTGGAAGCCTGCGGTTGTGAGAATCATCTTCAGCAAGCTGGAAGTGGTGTCCGCTGCGCTCCTCGCCTACAGCCACGGAAAGAACGATGGGCAGATGCCCATCGGACTCATTGCCATGGGGCTGATGGCATACAGCGGCAGCACCGAGTTCGACATACCCGTGTGGGCCATCTTCGTGTCAGCCGCGGCGATAAGCTTCGGCACGCTGGTTGGAGGTTGGCGGGTTATTCGCACGGTGGGTCTAAGGATGACCACACTCAGACCTTCAGGCGGCTTCGCCGCCGAGGCGTCGGCTGCTACGATTATCGAGGTGGCGTCTCATCTGGGCATTCCCGTGAGCACGACTCATTGCATGAGCTCGGCGATAATGGGCGTTGGAGCAACGCAGCGCCTGTCTGCAGTGCGGTGGGGGATTGCCCGGAGTATCGTGCTGACGTGGGTACTGACGTTTCCCAGCTGTGCCCTTCTGGGGTGGGGCTTTGGTATGTTGTTGAGGTCGGTTGGATAGTGACTGCCGACTGAGCCGCACGGGGACCGCACGGCTCAGCCGGAGTGTGATCTAGGAGACTGTCGGAGAAATAGCCCCCTCGGCATTGGTACGAAGGGAGCAGCCTGATCATGTCGCGCCGTTGACACGCCACTCGTTATCACCATTCACGGTCGAGTCCCCTGGTGTAGGGGCGGACCTCTGTGTCCGCCCGCCGATGGAAGGGTGGTACCGTGGTGGTCCCCTGTAGATACCGTCTTGCATGTCAAGCTGCTATAGCTATGGCAGGGTCGAATGGGCTTCCGTTCTTGAGCACTCCGAAGATGATGTG
>JAUVZB010000068.1 GCA_030602785.1 Dehalococcoidia bacterium | reverse complement strand
GGGGCACGTTGCACGTGCCCGGTGGACGCGAGGCGGTCCGAATGTAGGGGCAGGCCTCTGCGCCTGCCCGTGGTGGGGGCGATGGATGCAGGTGGAGGTGTTGGCTCAACCAACCGTCGACGGTGTACAAACCCGTGGCGGGCGGACACAGAGGTCCGCCCCTACACCAGGGGACTCGACCGTGAATGGAGATAATGAGTGGCGTGTCAACGGCGCGACATGGCCAGGCTGCTCCCTTCGTACCAATACCAAGAGGGCTGTTTCTCCGACAGGCTCCTAGTCTTGCCTCCGGCGGTCCCTCCCGGGCCGGCTTGGTTAGGCTACCGTGTGGTTCGCCAGTCCCTCGAGGGCCTGAACCATGGCTGAGTGGTCGAGGTCCATGCCGTCTCGTGCCGCCACAGCGTTGAACATCTCCTGTGCCGTCGCCGTGCTCGGGATGCTCATGTGCAGGCTCCGGGCCGACTGCAGAGCCAGGTTCAGATCCTTCTGATGCAGTCTGATGCGGAATCCGGGCTGGAAGTTCCGCTTGATCATGCGCTCGCCCAGCAACTCCATGATGCGGCTCCCGGCAAGGCCTCCCATCAACGCCTCTCTGACCTTGGCAGGGTCGGCGCCGGCCTTCGAAGCAAATGTGAGTGCCTCAGCGGTCGCCGCAATCGTCACCGCCACGGCTATCTGATTTGCCACCTTGCAGGTCTGTCCCGCACCGTTGTCGCCGATGAGAACGATGTTCTTGCCCATCAGCTCGAAGTAGGGCTTGATCTGGTCGAAGACTTCCTGCTTGCCACCAACCATGATTGAGAGTATCGCCTTCTCAGCACCAACCTGTCCGCCCGACACGGGCGCGTCCAGCATCTCAACTCCCATTTCCGCGAGCTTCTTCGCAAACTCCTTCGTCGCAATAGGAGAAATGGAACTCATGTCAACGACAATCGAGCCGGACCTGATGCCCTCGACAACACCGTCCTTTCCGAAGAGCGCTGCCTCGACATCCGGGGTGTCGGGCACCATGACAATAACGATGTCCGACTTGCTTGCCACATCCCTGTTACTGCTGCACGCAACCGCTCCCTTGCCTGCAAGTTCCTTCACGGATTCGGACACGACGTCGTACACGTTGACCGTGTGCCCCGCCGCGAGAAGATGGCCGGCCATCGGCCTGCCCATGATGCCCAGCCCGATGAATCCCAACTGCGCCATAACGCGCCTCCTTTCCTACAAGCAATTCTTGAGCCAGCTCAGGCTCTCCTCAGTCGTCTTCGACGGATTGTACTCGCACCCTATCCACCCGTCGTAACTCAGACCGTCTATGAAACGAAAGATGTGGTCGAAGTTGATCTCTCCCGTCCCGGGCTCATGTCGCCCCGGCACGTCCGCCAGTTGCATGTGCCCTATTCTTTCGATATTCTGACCTATCGTCTTCGAGAGGTTCCCTTCCATAATCTGCATATGGTAGATGTCGTATTGAATATGGGCGTTCGGGTGATCCGCCGCCTTCAGCAGGGCAAGCACCTGTTTCGTCGTTGACAGGCAGAAGCCCGGTATGTCCTGGGAGTTAATCGCCTCGACGACGAGCATGATGCCTGACTTCTGCGTCTCCTCCGCCGCGAAGCGGACGTTGGAGACCAGCGTCTCCCACCTCTTCTCATCAGGCACGGTCACCGACGGGATGCCCGCGAGGCAGTTGACGCGGCCACACTTGAGGGCTGTTGCGTACTCTATCGCGAGCCCCACGCCTTCTTGGAACTCGCTTACCCGGTCAGGCAGACATGCCAGTCCTCTTTCCCCCACACTCCAGTGACCCGCAGGCAAGTTGAAGAGCACCATCTCGAGATGGTGTTTCTGAAGCCGTTCCTGCAGTTCCTCCTTGTCCCACTCGTATGGAAACAGGAACTCCACCCCTTTGAATCCCACCTTCGCGGCGCGCTCAAACCGATCGAGGAAATCGACCTCCTTGAACAGCATCGAGAGGTTCGCACTGAACTTCGGCATCTCTCGTTTCTCCTATCCGGCACACGTATTACCTCTGCGCTGCCAACACATGACCGTGAGAGGGAAGCCTTCCTGGCCCACCATGACCGGCAGCAGCCCACAGGCGGGCGTATTCTAGGAGCCTGTCGGAGTAATGTTTTGCCTGAAGCTAAATGCCCCCGATTCTTAGGTTGCTCTAGCTTTGACTCAGGGATTACTCGGACACACTCCTAGCACTGGATGGCCAGGGAAAGGACTGTCCGAATTGCCTCGCAATTGTTGCTACCGAATTCGTGGGCACCGTTCTCTCGTTCGCCTTCCCGGCTTTCCTCCACACATGGTTTCACACCATCCCCATCCTCACGGAATGGACCGGCGAGCGGTTGGCGTACTACCGCAAGCAAGGCGCGTTCTGACTCCGAATCAACACTGCACGTTGGCCTTGGCTCAAGGATAGCCCGTCACACTAGGTGTCGCCGCAGCATCCTCCCTACGACGGCCTCCCCGTCCCGGCTTCGCGCGACAGCCGAATGTCAACAAGCTGCTCCAGCAGTCCACTCTTGGTTCCTGTCCCCATGACAATCTGCCGGGCCCGACTCGCGAGGTCACGCTCGGACATCTTGCCGTGGGCAGAAGGGTTCCTCAGCCACTTTAGCTCGCTCAGGCGGCTTGGCAACTCTTCCTCAAGGAACCGCGAACCCTCCTCGAAATTGCCTTGTCTCAAGTTGTCCTTCCACCACTCCTTCCAAGCAGGAGCTCCTTTGGCAACCTGCGCTACGCAGGTTACGGGGTCCTCATACTTGCTAGGCAGGGTCTGTGCCTTGGCAGCTTTCCATAGGTGTCCGAAAAGCGCGGGCTGCTTGAGCTCCTCTTCGATTGCATTCCAGTATGCAATCACCACTTCGCCCCAGTTCATCTTGTCCAGTTCTCTGAAAAGTGCTTCCCCACTGAAGATAGAACCAGCGTTGGCTGCCTCATCGATCCAAGGGTTCTCTCTCCTGAGTTTCTGTCGGACCTGGTCGATAATAGGCTTCACATCAAGGTTCTCGACCAAATGCAGTGTCCGCGCCCCCACCAGCCCTTGACTCTGGATAATCCTCCTGGACTCTTCATTCTGTGCCTTCAACCCGTCCGCGAATTCCTTGAATGTCTTGTAATCGAGTTGTCTAGTGACCCCTCTGGCCAAGTCGTAGTTGCCCAACCACAGGATGTAGGCGAGTACCCACGGTTCAGTTTCGAAGAGAGTCTCGTTGCTCCACTCCATGAACCTATCGTCGAAACTCGTATTTCCAAAGAGCTTGACACACTTCTCGTAGTCTCCCAGTTGGATATAGAGATCGCTGAGACGATACATGAACCGGTGCGTTTCGGGAACTGGGAACCCCTCCTCGTTCTCTTCGAACTCTGCCTTCAAGCATGCCAGCGCTCTCTCTCCGAGTACTGCTTTCAGGCGCAGTACGTGGCTTGCTTGTGCCTTCAGTGGAACGACATGGCCATTCTCGAAGCGCTTGGTCTCCTCAACGTGCGGCGCCCATTCCGGCTCTCCGAACTCGTCTAGTCGGTCATCCGATACCAGATAGGAAATCGCCAGATAGTCCTCGTCAGAGTGGGCTGCCCGGGAGAAGAAACACGCCTCGGACACATCCCCGTACAGCGACTGCACAGTCTCCCACTCATCGAATCGCTCTATCAGAAGGTCGGCCAGCGACAGCCGCAAGTGGCAATAGTACTTGCAGAACTGCCCGTTCACATCTTCGGATTCCCAGTCTACTGCTGCCTCCAGCCTGTTGACTCCCTCTTCATAGCAACGCCGCGCCTCTTCGTACTCGCCTGTCGCCCAGTAACAGTCCGCTGCTGCGTCTAGCAGTCCTGCCGCGCCGCAGCCTCGGTGTACGTGGACAATCATAGTCAACGCCAGGCCCAACACACTGATGTACCGGGTCTCCTGATCAACTCCTGCGCCGACAGACCCGCTCTCTTCTCCCATTGGAGAACGCGGCAGCTTCTTGGCTAGAGAACTCAGCAACCAGGCGCTGTCTACCAGGGCAAACTCCGACGCCGCTTCCTCGTACGACAGGCCCGCACCAGTGAGTTCTTCATTTCCGGTCGCCGCTCGGGCGTTCCCAGCCAGCACAATGCTCTTCAGCAGGTGCGAGATGTCACCTTCGCTCAAACTTGGCTCCGCCTTAACCGCCGCTGAGAGTCTTTCAACCATCCCCTCCCATTCCCCTGTAATCTCGCTGAACTTCCGCTTTCGATCACTCAGGGCATCATGCATGAACTGCAGTTCCGCCACCATGAACGCCGGCATGTCGGGCGCGTGTAGGGACAAAGCCAGCAACTCGCGTACTGGGTCAAGCTTCATTCCGTCCAACAGCCTCGTGTACACGGCACCCCCTTCCATCGCGCTCTTTCTGTGTCGTTGTGCTTGGCTCTTCTACCACAGGTCCGTCAGCTTCTCCGCCCCCTGCTTCCGGCCCGCCGATGCTCACAGCCGGCGACGCTCACGTCAATCCTCTCCCCTACGGCACACCACGCCCGCTCTACGCCGCCTCCATCCTTTCGCACACGGCTACCGCCATAGCGATGGGCCTAACCTTCATCGGAATGCAGTCATGGAAGTGAACACCGACTTCAGTCGCCATCGATCTTCCCTCCGAGGCTGGCCAAAGCGATGCCCACCCACGAAGCTATGTATGGCACCAGCAAGAGCAGTGGAAACACACCCGTGGTGAACCACACAATGAGTATGCTGGCAAGGTACGTGACGGGGGCGAATAGTAGGCCCACGAAGATCGCCCACACGCCGAAGACGGTGAACAGCACGTACAAGGTCCACACGAAGCAGAAGAGTCCAGCAAGTACCCAGAGTACCACCCCAAGAATCCCGATGCCGGTTCCAGTGGCCTTCCTGACCCATCGAACTACAGCCATTTCACATCACCTCCACAATCCCAATCAGTTGGTTCCAGCGTAGGCCCACGTTCGGTGGGCTGGGAAGGGGGCAAGCAGTCACGCACCAACCAGTCCTACGGCTCAGGGAACACCATACTCATCTCGGCCCCCTGTTTTCGTCCCGACCTCTTTGCCTCCCACCGTTGATCAAGTCCTCTCCGGCCGCCGCGCCAATGCTCACACCCGACTGCACGGCTGTCAATAGCCGCCCGACGGAGCTTCGGCCTTGCCGAAAGAGTCCGCCCGTCCGGGTCTATGCACTTGCCCCCACAGCCATCTCAAACCCTTCGTCGAACCAGAACAGCCAGGTGACCCCGCTATACATCAGTGCGAGCAGCACCAGCATACCGATGACCGCCGACGCGATGGCGGCCCCCCTCTTGTTTGCGTCTCCGTCGCACGCCGCAGTCGCCCCGGTGTAGATGGCGAGCACGGAGAAGACGATTGAGCCGAACCAGATGTACTCGGGAAGCCAAAGGATAATATCGATGAGCAGATTTGCCATCAGGTGGGCAGCGAATCCAATCACTGCAAGGACTGCAAACATCTTGTGCGAACGCATACCACCTCCTCACGTGCAGCTACTGTTGCATATCCATGTGACACCTGTGTGTCACGGACACTGACGTGCAATTCTGATTGGGGCAACGTCCCTCCGAGTGGCCCCGCCCCATCGTTGATGCCGGTGCCAGTTGGATTCCATCGTAGATTGGCACTCCTTCGGAGGGGAAGCTCACCTTTGTCCGTCCTGCGAGTTCCAACGCGGAGGCTCGCCCTCGGATGGAGTCACTATGGCTGTGGTGACTCGACCCGCCTACCATCTCGCTTCATTGTCAAGCAGGTCAACTATCTAGAATCTCCTTCAACCTCTCGGCCAGACGGAAATATGATTCGCAGTCACCTGTCTTGTCGTTTGCGTCTTTGCAGAACAACGCAATGGCTGACAGTAATGCTCCACTATCATAAGGCCATATTTGGGAAGTCTCCATGTCTATTATCCACACCTCAACTCCTGAAAGTTGCATGTCTGGGAACTTGACCTCGAAGATGGCTTCCTCAATGTAAGTGACTTCCCCCATGACTATCTGACAAGACCAACAAAGGTGAATGTCCCGACGGTCAGGAAGTGTCTGAGCCTCAGCAATACTATTGAAGGCGTCCAATACGTCAAGGTCCGAATAGGGCGCCTTCGGGCTGCAGGCCGCCGTAGACACCGAAGCCAGCATGAAACCGGCTATCAGTACTTGCATGGCGCATCGCTTCATCGCTCTCTCCAGACCTCCTAGGCCGACCCCATGCTCGCACCCGACGATGTGGGCGTCAAGACCTCAACCAAGCGAAACCCCCTCCCACAACGCTTCGCCAATCCTCAAGGACATCGGCATTGGCAGGGACCTGTCCCGCAACTTGCCCTGTCTCCGGCCTAGTACCCAACAGCTTCGGCTATCGCCGCAAGAATCCCGAGGGTGATGCACACGATGAATAGGGCCAGACCCGACTTGGCCCACGTTTCTTGAGTGCGATGGAACTCGTCCACGCTTTTCCATCGCTTGTTGCGCCATGCCCATTCACTTCCTTTCTTGCCCAACACGAAAGGCATGACCAGGTTTCCGATGGGTACCAATCCGAGCAATGCGAGCCAAGTTCTGTTGCCGATTCCCCAGATCCATGTCCAGAAGAACGCTCCCCAGTTCCATCCCCGCACACCCGCCGGCAACACGGCCGGCTGCGCCCAGACCCGATGAGTTGGTGGGAGTCTCGGTTCCGACACTTCCCCATACGAGGAGTTTGTTCAGCATGGCTGATTGCCGGAAATAGGCTTCGGTCCCAGACCCGAAGTCTGTTTCATGCCACCTCCGAAGGGCGCATGCCCTGCAGTAGCTCTGTCCCTCCACCTCTGCCAAGCATTCACTGCATATGGGACGCCCGCAGGTCGTACAGGTACCCACTGAAGCGTTCCATGGGTGCGCTGGGCATATCATGCCGGTCGCAGTTTCCTCTTCTTCATCCAATCCTACTCTGTGGGCTTCTCAACCAGTGCCGTGCTGGGTCGGCCTCGCCTCTGGCAGCAGTTGCTGCGCCTCCTTGGCAGTCTTCGGCAGATCGATCCACTCTCCGGTTCGCCTGAACTCCGCGATCGCCTTTCGGACAACCGCGATCTTGGCCTCCATGGATTCTGGTTTGCCGACGTGAGGACCCTTCAAGAACTCACCGATTTGATACGTGGGCTTCACTAGATGCGCGAATCGCCGATTCCATGTGGCTTCATCGAACCGGAGCACCCTGATGTCTTCGACACCGTCATCGCGAAAATCTAGGTCATGGCGAAAATCTAGGTAGCACCGGTATTTGCCGCCTGCCTTGTATCGGCTGTACATGATTTCGGCTGACTGGCCCCCAAACCATTGCCTGACCTGCACGTACAGACCCAAGACATTCACCCATCCACGTGCCTCAACCGGCAGCGAAGACTTGAAGACCCCTATCATTCCGACGGCGTTGACTAGTTCGTCCATCTCGGATGTCATCGCGTCTTAACCGCCTCCTCTCTGCTACTCAACTGCCTCGGCATATTCGCCAATGCTCGCACCCGACCACCCCTCTGTCAATACCTCGCTGCAACGCTCGGAACGCGCAGCGCTCACTCACTGTCACAAATCCTCGTGACATCTGTCTGTCACAACAATATCGCCCGTGGACCAGTTTCCCACCTCACCCCACAAACACCATGTCGACGTTTCGCTTCCCGCTTCACCGGAGCTTCGTGCAGCTCGCAGTCCGACGCCTGCCTGTCCTAGTTCGCGTTCGGTCGCGTCCGATGCTAGAGCGCTGCTTTCAAGCCCTCGATACCTACCAGGCCGGGGGACGACACGCAATCACCTGGAGAATCGATATCTTAGCCCCTTGTCGTCGAGGCGGTAGACCGTCTGACCCTCCACCCCAAGGGGGTTGGGCAGAACCTCAACGCGCATGCTCTCCGGTGAGCCGAGTCTGGAGACATAGACGATCCGATAGTCTCGCCGTCTGCGCGCGCAATCCTGTGCCGCGATGACTTCAGTCTCTCCGAGTTCCACGACCATCGGGTCTTGCAGATGCCCCTTGACTTCCAAGAAGAGCTTCTTTCCTCCTGCAACCACCTCGAAGTCGTAGCCCAGGCTGTCGTTCCCTCGCCCGGGTAGAAGTTTCTCGCGGTAGCGCGATACCCATGCGCTGTCGATGTCCTGACGGGGCAGTATCCTCTTGAGCCATTGGTAGGCGGCAAGTTCTCCGAGAAAACCTACGAGATCCCTCTGCTGCTCGCTAAGGTGCCCTTGCGCGGCCTTGCCCCCACCACCAGCATGGGATGACTTCGACCCTCGTGGTACGCCTCGCTTTGAGGTCGTGTTGAGGTTGGGCGGCGCCACGGCTGGCATAGCAAGCTTGACGAATTGGTCTGCAAGCGCGTGCGCGTCGAGACCGATCGGATCCAGAAGCTGGTCTCCAAACGTGATGGAGCGACGTTTGAGTTCCTGCTCACGCTCTTTTTCCGCCGCCTTGAGTCGCGCTCCGTCGAGGTCGTCGTCGGACAGATGGAGGTCTTCCTGGTTGGTCGTTGCAGGCATCAGCGACGGCCAAAGGTCCAGCTTCTCGAGCCACTTCAGCGCGGTTGCTTCATCAAGTTTCGTGAAGTCTAGAGCGCCCCTGTCATCCAGGGTGTTGAGCAAGCCCTCTTCCAGGTTTGCGGCTCCCCATACGCCGGGCGGAACGTTGTTCTTGTGGCACCATGCTCTTACAAGTGGAGCAGCCGTCCGAACGACGGTTCGCACGTAGCGCCCGTTGTAATTGCGGACCTCGGACAAGGGGAAGAGAGCAGCCCCTTCGGCAGGCGTGGGTAGCTTGAGGCTGTCAATGAATGTCGTCACGAAGTCGTTGAGCAGTTCCTGCGGGGCGTGCCGCACGGTAGTTGACCATTCCGGGTCGGGTTGTAGTGCCTGTATCGACTCGTGGTTGCCCAAATACTGAGACAGGTCGCCGAAGCGTTGGAACGTGGACAGATGCGCAAGTCGCACCCTGTCCATGATACGGTCGTTCTCTAGGAGCCTGTCGGAGAAACAGGCTCCTCGGCATCGGTACGAAGGGAGCAGATCGGCCACGGGGCGCAGGAGAACTGAATGCGTACCCTCGGCCTTCGTGAAGTGGTGCACCAACCCTGCCCTACTCTGTGTAGCCTCAC
>JAUVZB010000073.1 GCA_030602785.1 Dehalococcoidia bacterium | reverse complement strand
GGATTACACATCGTAGAGTGGGGTTGGTGCGCGAATTCACGAAGGCCGGGGGTGTGCGCATCCAGTTCAACTGCCCCCGTGGCCGAGCAGCTCCCTTCGTGCGAATTCCGAGGGGGTCTGTTTCTCCGACAGGGTCCTAGGTAGGGGGGCAGATCTTGCCCCTCTTTCGATTCCGGTTTCGCACGCCCCAAGCATATCAACGAGGCAGCCTCTCTGCCCGACCGGCACGCCACACCCCGGTCATTCCCGACGCTTCCCGCGCAGGCGCTAGACCCACCCGCGCAGTTTCATCACTTCCACGACACGCTCAACCGCTATGACGTACGCTGCCTGCCGCATGTTAATCCCGCGTTCACGGCTGGTGTTCAACACAGAGTGATAGGCAGATGTCATCTTCTTGTCCAGGCGTTCGCGCACCTCTGCTTCCGACCATGGATACAGGTTGAAGTTCTGCACCATCTCGAAGTACGAGACCGTAACGCCACCGGCGTTACACAGGAAGTCCGGAATGACGTGGACACCCTTCTGGAACAGGATGTCATCAGCCTCGGGCGTCGTCGGGCCATTGGCCAGTTCGGCGACGATCCTTGCCTTGACTGCTCCGGCGTTCTTTGCCGTTATCGCGCCCTCGACGGCAGCAGGGATGAGTACATCGACGTCCAACTCAAGGAGTTCATCACCGGAGATGCGATCGGTGCCAGGCATGCCACACACCGTACCGTTCGATGCCTTGCAGCCGTAGGCGACTTCCGCGTCAATCCCTGCCTCACAGATTGCTCCACCCTTGCTGTCACAGACAGCGACAACTTTGGAACCAAGCAGTTCCCTGCACAGCCGGGCGGCATGATATCCGGCATTCCCGTAACCCTGCACGGCAACCGTCGCCTTGCTCATGTCGATGCCCAGAACCTTGGCTGCCTCCCGGATGCAGTAGATACCACCTCGGGCAGTGGCATCGCCACGCCCCGGGGACCCACCAATTGAGAGTGGCTTACCCGTGATTACGCCGAATTGTGGTTTCTGCGCAATCATGGAATACTCGTCCATCATCCATGCCATGATCTGCGGCGTGGTGTAGACATCAGGAGCAGGGACATCCCTGTCGGGTCCAATCAACTGAAACACGTTCCTCACATAGGCCCTGCTCAACCGCTCCAGTTCGCCCGCGGACATCTCCTTGGGATTACAGACCACACCACCTTTCGCACCACCCAGTGGCAGGTCGGCCAGAGCGCATTTCCAGACCATCCACGCCGCCAGCGCTCGCACCGTGTCGATCGTCTCATCGGGATGAAACCGTATGCCGCCTTTGGTGATACCCCTGGCATCGTTGTGCTGGACCCTGAAGCCCTGAAATACCCTGATCGAACCGTCATCCATACGGACCGGTATTGACACATGCAGCTCCCTCATGGGGGATTTGAGCATCGCCGTCACACCTGGGTCCAATTGCAGTATCTCGGCACACTTGTCTATCTGCTGCTTTGCGATTTCGAATGCATTGATGCTCGCCAATTCTCTATGCTCCTTACGTACTGAGATTTCGCCGGCACGTCCGGCACATCAAGTGCTTTGATGTCCAAGCCAAGGCACATCCACTCATCGGCCCGCTGCACTATGGCACAGCCTGCACACCACCTGGCAACGCTTGACCTGGCGGCCAAGGGGCTTCCAATCAAGCCCTGACCATCGCCACTTTCAGGAAGAGTCCAAGCACCGTATGGCCGAAAACGAGACCGCACACAATATACCAGTCGCCGCATCTCGTCGCAATGAGTGCTCTCTTCAAACCCGACAGTCCATCTGCCGTCCTCGATACGCGAACCTGCTACAATATCGTATGGCACACGTGATAGCGTTGCCATCGAGAGTACGCTGATGCAGAGAATGAGCGACCCGGGTAGACGCCAGGCAGCGCCTGTCCGGGTCGCTCTTGCTCAAATCAACAGCACCGTCGGAGATCTCGACGGAAATACCGACAAGATCGTTGATTGCATCGGGCGCGCAGGACGCGCCGGTGCGGACATCCTCATCTTCCCCGAGCTGGCCATTTCTGGCTTCCCACCTGAGGATCTGCTACTTCGTCCACGGTTCATAAGTCAGAACATCTCATGTCTGCAGCGCGTGGCTGAGAATACTCACGGGCCGGTCGTCGTCGTAGGATTCGTGGATAGCGACTCGGACGTATTCAACGCCGCAGCTGTCATCCACGAGGGCCACATCGCCGGTGTGTACCACAAGGTGTTTCTTCCGAACTATGGCGTCTTCGATGAGAACCGTTACTTCCGGGCAGGACGGGAGTGTCCTGTCTTCGACGTGGGGGGCATTGGCGTGGGAGTGACCATATGCGAAGACATCTGGTACGAGGGGGGGCCGGCCAGTGTCCAGGCCGCCAATGGCGCCGAACTCATAGTGAACCTCAGCGCATCCCCGTACCACTGTGGCAAGGGGGGTAGCCGACGCCAGATGCTGGCCACCAGGGCAAGAGACAACGTATGCGTGTTCGCGATGTGCAATCTTGTCGGCGGGCAGGACGAGCTCGTCTTTGACGGTAGCAGCATGATTGTGGATGAACAGGGCACGGTCCTGGCGGCGGGAAGGCCTTTTGTGGAGGACCTTGTCTATGCCGACGTGCAGATAGAGTCCGTTTTCCGCGCGAGATTGCACGACCCGCGTTGGCGCAAGACGGAGTCCTTCGTCGTGGGGCAATGCCTGCAGAAGGACAATATCCAGGTAGCCGCCGAGATCCCAGCCAGCCCCAAGCCCCCGATCTCTCCGAGTCTGCCTGCCGAGATGGACACCAGCGAAGAGGTGTATCGAGCTCTCGTGCTCGGCACAGCGGACTACGTCCGGAAGAACGGATTCGAGCGGGTTGTCATCGGCCTTTCGGGGGGAATTGACTCCTCGCTGGTAGCCTGTGTGGCGTGTGATGCTGTTGGCCCGGAGAACGTCGTGGGTGTCTGCATGCCATCCCGCTACACGGCCTATCAGAGCACAAGAGATGCGCAGACCATGGCGGCAAGCCTCGGCGTCAAGCTGATGGACATCCCCATTGAACCCGCGAACGACGCGTTCATGGGAATGCTGTCGGAGGCCTTTGCGGGTCGCGAGCCCGACTCTGCCGAGGAGAACCTGCAAGCGCGAATCCGCGGCATTATTCTTATGTCACTGTCCAACAAGTTCGGATGGCTGGTCCTGACCACGGGCAACAAGAGCGAGATGGCCACGGGCTACACAACTCTCTACGGTGACATGGCGGGCGGATTCGCGGTACTGAAAGATGTCCCGAAGACCCTGGTGTACGAGCTGGCAGCATACCGCAACTCGCTCTCCACCGGAGAGGTCATACCGCAGTCCGTGATGGAGCGCCCCCCGTCGGCCGAGTTGCGGCCGAACCAGAAAGACAGTGACAACCTGCCGCCGTACTCAGTGCTCGACCCTATCCTGAAGTCCTACGTCGAAGATGACAGGAGCATCGCTCAGATTATCGCACTGGGACACGATGCCCAGGTCGTAGAGACAACGGCCAGGCTTGTGGATGGCAGTGAGTACAAGAGACGACAGGCGCCACCCGGAATCAAGATAACGACCAGAGCTTTCGGACGAGACCGGCGTCTGCCGATAACCAACAGGTTTCACGGCTGAGGGCAGCACGTGCGGCCGGCGTCGCCGGATTACACCGTCCTGAGGAGTTGAGAATGAGCAAGAAGGCCTACCTCGTACTGGAGGACGGCACCACCTACGAGGGGGAGTCGTTCGGAGCCGAAGCAACCACCTGCGGCGAGGTTGTGTTCGACACGAGCATGACGGGCTATCAGGAGATGCTGACCGACCCGTCGTTTGCGGGCCAGTTGCTCACGCTCACCTATCCCATGGCAGGCAACTACGGCATCAACCCGCACGATGATGAGTCGTGCCAGATCCAGGCAAGAGGCCTCATCGTGCGAGAGCACTGCCTTGCCCCGAGCCACTACCAGAGCACCGAGACCCTGCACGAGTACCTGGTGCGCCACGGCGTGCCCGGGATTGCAGGAATTGATACAAGAGCGGTCACGAGACGGCTCAGGTCTGCCGGCGTCATGATGGGCGTGCTTAGCAGCGAGATGGGGCCTGAGGAGGCACTGCGCGAGCTGCAGCAGGCGCCCCGCTACGCTGAACTCGCCCTCGCCCAGGAAGTGAGCACAGACAGCGACTACGAACAGGCTTCCGGTGTGCCCGGCACGGGACTCCACGTCGTCCTCGTGGACTGCGGTGTGAAGAGAAGCATCGTTCGCTATCTCAACCATGCGGGCTGTCGTGTCACTGTAGTGCCGGTAGGCTCGTCCACCAGTCACATCCGCGAGCTGCAGCCTGACGGGGTATTGCTCTCGCCGGGGCCCGGAGACCCGGTCCATCTCAGCAGCATCGAGGCCGTGACACAAGAGTTGCTTGGCGACGTGCCATTGATGGGCATCTGCCTGGGGCACCAGATCATCGCACGCGCGCTTGGAGCAACCAGCTTCAAGCTGAAGTTCGGCCACCATGGCGGCAACCACCCCGTTCGAGACCTTGCGACCGGCCGCGTGCACATCACCACTCAAAACCACGGCTACGCAATCGATGACCACTCCCTGCCTCCCGGGCTGGAGGTAGGACACGTCAATCTAAACGACGGAACGGTGGAGGGGCTCACTCACCGCGAGTTCCCGCTGATTTCAATCCAGTACCATGCCGAGGGGACTCCCGGCCCACAGGACAGCAACTATCTGTTTGACTCGTTCGTCGAAATGATGCGGTCGCATCAGCAATAGGCGCTTGATGAACTGGCCCCGCGCGCGTGGGACTGAATGGTTCTCAACTGCGTCTACAGCCGACGTAACCGAACTGGCCCCGCGCGCGTGGGACTGAAAGGCAATTCGCGGCATGATACGTGACAGGTGTGCAGTCTTCGGGACACTCGCCCCATCGGAAGACGTCGCCCGCCTCATCTTCTTCGGACTCTATGCCCTGCAGCACCGCGGACAGGAGAGCAGCGGCATCGTGGTCTCTGACGGGCAGCAGCTGAAGCGCCACGCCTCGGCCGGGCTCGTGTCGCAGGTTTTCGATGAGCAATCTCTTGCCAGGCTGGGCGGTTTTGCGGGAATAGGACACAACCGCTATTCGACAATGGGGTCGAGTACGGTGGCCAACGCACAGCCCCTGATTGTGTCGGGCGAGGCCTGCACACTGGCGCTTGCTCACAACGGCAACATCATCAACTCCCTGGAGTTGCGGGAAGAACTCGAGGAAAGGGGCTTCGAGTTCAGGACCACAACTGACTCAGAGGTCATCGCCAACCTCATCCTGGCATCGCCCGGGAAGGATTGGTGCGACCGTGTTGCCTTTGCCATGCGTCGGCTTATTGGCGCCTACTCACTCACGCTCCTGACGACGGACATGCTCATAGCGGTGCGGGACCCGCTCGGCGTGCGCCCACTATGCCTGGGCTATGTAGGGCCGAATCCCGTGGTCGCCTCAGAGACCTGCGCGCTCGACCACATCGGCGCGCGCTTTGAGAAAGACCTCGCGCCGGGAGAGATTCTTGCCTTGACTGCTGATGGCGTGCGCAGTCAGGTGGTCAGTGGTAGTCCTCGCCGAGCAGCCTGCGTCTTCGAGTATATCTACCTCGCGCGACCGGACAGCATACTTGAGGACAAGCTCGTGTACGACACACGCCAGCAGATGGGCGCACGACTGTGGCAGGAGTATCCGGTGGACGCTGATCTGGTTGTCGGCGTCCCCGATTCGGCTATCCCTGCTGCGATAGGGTATTCCGACGCCTCAGGCATACCATTCTGCGAGGGACTCCTGAAAAACCGCTACGTCGGCCGAACGTTCATCTCGCCCGACCAGAGATTGAGAGACCTTGGAGTACAGTTGAAGTTCAATCCCTTGAAGGAAGTCATCGCAGGGCAGCGGCTTGTAATCATCGATGACAGCATCGTCAGGGGAACAACCACGCCACACGTAGTAGCTCTACTGCGGCGCGCAGGCGCCAAAGAGATACATCTCAGGATATGTGCCCCGCCAATTCAGCACCCTTGTTTCCTCGGTGTGGACATGGCCACTGAGTGGGAGCTTATCGCTACGCGCAAGTCAATCGAAGAGATACGCGATCACATACAGGCGGATTCACTGGGGTATATCAGTCTGGACGGCCTTCTGTCCTCGGTGGGCCGTTCTCGCGAAAGCCTGTGCATGGCCTGCTTCACTGGTGAGTACCCCGTGCCGGTGCAGATGGGACTGGACAAGTTCGCGCTGGAGACTGCGCCATGACAAATATTCGCCGCCGAATAGGCGTACTTTCCCTGCAGGGCTCGTTCTCGGAACACATCCGGTCCGTGCAGAGAGCGGGAGCGGTTGCAAGCGAGATACGGCTCCCGTCTGAGATTGCTAACGTGGACGGCCTGATACTCCCCGGTGGTGAGAGCACAACGATTCTGAAGCTCATTGACGAGTACAGGCTCCGCGAGCCCCTGCGGGAGGCGATCGCCGCCGGGCTGCCCGTGCTGGGGACATGCGCGGGGGTCATCTGCCTGGCCAACAGGATATCAAGCCACGTGATGAGGCCTCTGGGCGTCCTGGATATCTCCATTTCCCGCAATTCGTTCGGCCGGCAGGTCGAGAGCTTTGAAGAAGACCTCCGGATTGAGGAGTTGTCAGGGTCGGCGTTCCGCGGGGTGTTTATCAGAGCTCCCGTGATAGAATCGTGTGGCGATGGCGTGCGCGTGCTGGCGCGACTTGCCGATGGAACCGTGGTTGCGTGCCAGGAAGGGAATACGATGGCGGCGTGTTTTCATCCCGAGTTCGTTGACGACATCCGCTTTCACGAGCAATTCCTCCATCTGGTTGAGCAACACGCCATGGGAGATACAGCCTAGAATGGGCAGCAGTGTCTCCGGCGGATGCGCCGGAGTACGCAGGAAGAGCTTGGCCGAAAGGGCTGGCAGATGCAAAGCCTGGACAAAGATACCGAGCGCAAGACAATCGCCATCCTGAAAGTCCTGTCTGAGTCTTCCGGGGCTCTCGGCTCACTGTCCATTTCGCGTGACCTGGGAAGACACGGCGTGTTCCTTAGCGAACGCGCGGTGCGCTATCACCTGCGCATGACAGACGAGCGCGGCTACACGGAGCCGTCCGGCCGTGACGGTCGCGCCATAACTGCGGAAGGCCTGGAGGAGTTGCGGCTCGCCATGGCCCCGGAGCAGGTCGGGTTCATCATTGAGAAGCTGCACCTGTTAGCATTCAGGACAACGTTCGACCCCGGCCGAAAGACCGGCCTTGTGCCAATCAACACCTCCCTGTTCCGCGTCGAGGACTTCGCCGATGCGCTCCGGGCTATGCGCATCGCATTCGACAGCGGATATTGTGTGAGCAGGCTTGTGGCCGTGGCGAACGAGGGCGAGAAGCTTGGCGGGTCTGTCGTGCCGCGCGGGAAGGTAGGGCTGGCCACTGTGTGTGGCGTTGTAGTCAACGGGGTCTTGTTGAAATCCTCAGTCCCGATTGAGTCGCGCTTCGGTGGAGTACTGGAAATCAGGGACCACAAGGCCCGACGCTTCGTTGCCATTATCCGCTATGACGGAACCTCCCTCGACCCGTCTGAGCAGTACGTTCGGGCGCGAATGACCACCGTGCGAGAAGCCGCCACCGGTGGCTCGGGCAGAATCCTGGCGAACTTCAGAGAGATACTTGCCCCCTCGCGTAGCGTTGTCGAGCGGCGCATCGAGGAACTCAAATCCGCGGGCATGAACGCTGTCTACCTTCTTGGCAACACCAGCGAGCCCGTCTGCCAGATTGAGGTGGGACTGAATCGGGTCGGCATGGTGCTCCTGGGGGGGCTCAACCCTGTAGCGGCAGCAGCCGAGGCCGGTATCGATGTGGCGAACACTGCGGAGAGCGGGCTCGTGGACTACGAGCGCCTGGTCGACATCAGCAGAGTGTAGCTGTTTTCCGGGCTAGGAGCCTGTCGGAGAAACAGGCTCCTCGGCATCGGTACGAAGGGAGCAGATCGGCCACGGGGCGCAGGAGAACTGAATGCGTACCCTCGGCCTTCGTGAAGTGGTGCACCAACCCTGCCCTACTCTGTGTAGCCTCAC
>JAUVZB010000042.1 GCA_030602785.1 Dehalococcoidia bacterium | reverse complement strand
GTGAGGCTACACAGCGTAGGGCAGGGTTGGTGCGCCACTCCACGAAGGCCGGGGGTGCGCATTCAGTTCACCTGCGCCCCATGGCCGAGCTACTCCCTTCGTACCAATGCTGAGGGGGCTGTTTCTCCGACAGGTTCCTAGCACGCCTGTATCCTGACTACGCTGGCGACACCGAGGTAGAGGAGGTTGGTGCGGGTCGCTACGATGAACAGCCCGAACTGGAGCAGTCCGATACCGAGGGAAATCGTGGCGATGAGGACTGACCTGTCCAGGAGGTAGAGCAGAAGATGCCTGTGGAATTCTCAGACGCAGAGGACATCAGCGAACTAGGAACTGCCGGCTTCCTTCGAATTGAAGAGATACCCGGCGGCGGAGCCTACCGAGGAGCGCTCTTCGTGGTGAATGCGCGTGGGGAGCCGATTGAGTTCAGCTACAATTCTGTGGAGGTTCCGAATAGCTTTCTTTGGCGACAGTCGGACATCCGCCGCCACGCTGTACGCAGCATCGTTACTTCCGTTTTTCAGACGTGTCAGTCAAGTCCCAAGCTCCTCGTATGTCTGGGCAGAGAAATCGATCACGAGGTCTTCTGCAACGACATACGACTGGCTATCCCCATCTGCCGTCTTGTGCCTGCCTTGGAAACGGTGAGCCACTCACCCGCGGAGCAAGTCGTGCCACTGTCAACGGACGACCCTTTGAACGCTTTCTGGCACCCGGAGAGACCGCTGGACGAATCCGCGGAGGGTCGCCTGTTCTCGAGACTCGTGGGAGCGGGTCTTCTGTTGGAGCCCTTCGAGCGTGTCGAACGCGGGCTTGCGGAGGTCTATGGTGATGGCAATCAGGAATGACCAGGATGCCCATACGAGATGAAGGGCCTCGCCGACAAGCTGCTGGGTGGTGGGAGGTAGCTGACTCCTCCGCAAGACTTCCGAGTGTGCGCTGGCTTGGCGTGTTCAGGCGGAAGTTGAGACTGGAGGCGCGGCGTCCTGCCGTCGTGCAGGTGCCGGGTGTCCTTGCAGGCAGGTGCACGACCACCACGTGCATTGCTCGGGAATCCGGGAGGCAAGCCCGCGAATCCACCGTGTGGCGCGTGTTGAAAGCGTCCTTCTCCTGCGGACGTAGACTCGCAAGGAAGTACCGATAGCCGCAGAGAGAATCCGGATGGAGCAGGTCCGCATGATGAAAAGGGGCGCCCGGGGCGTCGCTTTGCCTTCGGTGGTGCGGCGGCAGCAGCGAGTTTGCAGTATTGAGCGCTCTGCGCGAAAACACAGCGGCGCAGTGCAGGGCGCCGCGCAACGCGAAAGCGCCCGCCATGTCCATGGCGGGTGCCTTCTCTCGAATTTCGTGCGCCTGGCGACGGCGCTAGACGGACTTGCGTTCCATCAACTCGATGAGTATGTCGTCGGGTCCGTTCAGAAACGCGTGGCGAACGCCCGGAAGCGGGGTGGCGCTGATGTCCGCCACGAACGTGACGCCATTGGCCTTGAGTGCCACCACCGCAGCATCGATGTCACTCGAGAGGATGGAGAAGTGCTCCAGACCATACGCGCGCCTGCTGTTTGACTCAACCGTTGGCTTCTCCGCACGGCTCTTGACGAAGATATCGACGCCATTGAGGTTGACCATCACGTGCTGGACTCCGTTCGGTTCAGTCCACGGATTTGTCACGACGGCACCGAAATTATCCGCGAACCACTGAGCCGTTGCGAGGGCGTCCGCGCTGGCGAGATGCAGGTGGTCGTACGAGTAGCTAATCATGTCTTGCTCCTTTTGTTGGCTATCACTGTAGAAACACGAAGGGCGTGTCAGCCCATCGCCGTATAGCAAACACGCACAGCCTCCCGCCTGTCAATAGCAGGGTGCGCAAGCCAGCAAATTCCTGAAAATGGTGCGACCAAGCAGGGGGCGCACAGTGGCCCGCATCCTGATGCCGGGGCGGAAACTCACCCTGTATGGTATAGTGATCCTAGTTATCTCCCCCATGTCTTCGGATATGGGGCGCCGAGCCACCCCACCGGGTGGCTCAGGCATTTCCGGCCTGCCCACAGTGTCCACGAGTATCTGCATCGACGGTTTCAACCTCTACTACGGAGCGCTGAGGGGGTCCTTCTGTCAAATGGCTTGACCTGGCCACCCTTGGCCAGACCCTTCTGCCGCGGTCAGCGATTCACCGCATTCGTTACTTCACCGCGTGTGTAGGACACGACCTCACAGCCGCACGGGACACACGCTGACAACAGCAACCTGTACCCGAAAGCAGGCAGTGGCGTTACTACTCGTAGAGGACCATGAGTGGTGGCCATGCCACCCGGCCAAACAGACCTCGGGCTCCCCAACCCCTTGCCTGCAGATTGGAGATGGCATGGCCGTGTTCCCCTTCGCCCATGCCGACATCGGGGAGGAGGAAGTCGAGGCGGTGACGCGTGTACTCCGTTCAGGAAGGCTGGGGCAGGGAGAGGTGGCGGCGGAGTTCGAGGAGACTTTCGCCCGGTACATCGGGACACGCCACGCGGTTGCCGTGAGCTCCGGCACAGCAGCGCTGCACCTGGCGCTGCTTGCACACGGAATCGGCCCGGGTGATGAGGTCATTACCCCGGCGCTCTCTCTATCAGCCACCACGGGTGCCATGCTGCTCTCGGATGCCACACCGGTCTATGCGGACATAGACCCCAAGACCTACACTCTGGACCCTGTTGCGGCGGAGGCGGCCATCACCCCGGGGACCCGCGCACTGTTGCCCGTCCATCTGTTCGGCTGCCCGTGCGACATGAGTGCGCTCATGGACATCGCGCACCGGCACCGTCTCACGGTCATCGAGGATGCGTGCCAGGCTCACGGGGCGCAGTGTTGCGGCAAGAAGGTTGGCTCGTTCGGGACCGGCTGTTTCTCCTTCGGGAGAGACGCCATCATGACCACGGGAGAAGGCGGCATGCTCACCACAAATCACGGCCACATCGCCCGTATGGCACGTGGCCTCCGAGACAACCACTTCAGCTACCGCATGACAGACGTGGCGGCAGCCATAGGCCTCTGCCAGCTCTGCAGGCTGGACCACTACATTCAGATTCGGATAGACAACGCGCAGCTCCTGACCGAGGGACTGTCGGGCATTCCGGGCATCAGTACGCCGAAAGTGCCACGCGATATACGCCAAACCTTCAACAAGTACGTAATCGGCATCGGTGAAGACTTCCCGCACAGTCGCGAAGTGGTTCAGGAAGCTCTGGGCCATGAGGAGATGGAGGCAGCCCCTCTGTGCTCTGCCGCACCACACCATTCCTCGCGCCACAGTCGCGGCTACCGCGGCGCAGGGACCTTTCCAGTAGCGAACCTAGCCAGACGGCAATTGCTGGCGTTGTCCGTGCATCCATTGATTGAGACAACAGACGTGCAGAGAATGGCCGCCGCGCTGCGCGCCGTAGCCTTCGTGCACCCCGATGACCCTGCAGGCTTCTCCGACAGATACAGACCGCTGGAGCCTTGACAGCAGGCTGACAGCACGAAGGGAATGTGTACAACGTAGCCACACCAAGAGTACGATAGCCCGCAATGGCCACCATCGACAGTCACTTCCACCTCGGCCTCAATGGGTTCTCATTACCGAAGCTGATTCGTTACCTCGATAGGGAGTGTATTGACTCATGTTGGCTACTGAATTGGGAGGAGGTCGCGCCAGGCCCCTGGTGCTACAGGCACCTCCCAGTAGAAGACATCTACGAAGCCTCTGTGAAATACCCGTCTCGCATCATACCCTTCTATGCGCCTGACCCACATCGCGTCGATGCCTCAAGCGTGCTTGAGCATTGGCACGGGAAAGGAATACGCGGTTGCGGGGAATTGAAAGCCACACTCAGGTGGGATTCAGGCGAGGTGGTTTCATTACTCACCACCGCCGACAAGCTGCAAATGCCTGTCGTGTTCCACATGGAGGAAAGCGAAGCTCGTGATATCCCATATTCGGATTCGCTGTTCGACCGGCTGCTGTTCCATGGCCTTCGAACCGAGCGCGGGATCTACAAAGTGCCGCAGGCAGTTCTGAGGATACTTGCGCAGCACTATGCGCCTCTGCGCAACAGGAAGGCTTCCTATGTCTTCCCAGGCTACATGCTGGATTTCGCCGCACTGGAGAGTACTCTCCGCTCATTCCCCTCGCTGAATCTTATCGCTCACGGCCCCATGTTCTGGAAGCATATCTCTGCGGACGCGTGCAGTCACACCGAACTCTACCCTTCCGGGCCTGTCGCTAGTGAGGGCATCACTTGGAGGCTCCTGCGAGACTATCCCAACCTCTATGCCGACACGTCCGCCAAGAGCGGTCTAAATGCGCTCACGCGTGACACCAACAATGCACGCCGCTTCCTCTCAGAGTTTGGGCACAAGGTCCTCTATGGCACCGACAATGTCCTTACCGGCCAAACGAAGTTCATCAATTCACTTGGGCTGTCAGCCGCAGCGCGCAAAAGCATAATGGGCACCAACGCACAGCGCCTCATCCACGAGTAGTGCCACCAAGCCTTTCATATGCTCTATCCGCGTGGCTTACCCAGAAAACCTCGCGCCAGAGACACGAAGAACGCTATCTCTGCCCGAGTGAGTCCTCTCAAGGCGATGAGCACCACGAAGTAGATGGCAGTGCCAGCAACAATGGACAGCAGCACGCTAGGGATAGATACCGGCGCAATCAGGTGCAGGCATAGTCCCATAACCCCTGATGCTGCGACGCTCTTGGCGATGAACACCCAACCGAGGTCGAACCTGAAATACCTCCGGGTGAGCACTATCGTCAGTCCCCCAAGGACTCCGTAGGCAAACACCGTCGCCAAGGCTGCTCCCAGAATACCCAGACGCGGTATGAGCACCAGATTGAGTCCAACGTTGACGACCGCCGAGGTAGACAGCACACGCACATTCATGCGCGTGTGATCTGTGATATGCAAGATACCAACCATCAACTGATAGAAGTTGAATAGAACCATCCCAGCAGCCACCAGCGGGATGACTTCGGCGCCAACCAAGAACTCGGATGTGGTCAGGATACGGAGCAACGGTTCGCCCAGCACGGAAAGACCGAAGGCCGAAGGTATCGATACCATCATGACATACTTGATGGACCGTTTGAGGTATTCGGCGGTTTCCGCGTGCCGGCCTTCAGCGTAGGTCTTCACAAGGTTGGGGTACAGCACCGTCTGCACAGGCATCAGGAAGAACGACGCGTAGTGGCCAAGTGCGTATGCGGCGCCGTACACGCCTGTAGCGGCAACCCCAAGAAAGTAGCTCACCATGTACCTGTCGCTCGAATGGATTATCCACACGATTGCCGAATTCGGAGTAAGCGGCACACCCCATCGCAGGTACGTACCAAGGTTCCTGAACCTGGGTACTCCCAGCCCAGTTTCTCTGACGACCGCAAGTACCAGCACCGCATTCGACACCACCTGGGCAGCCACACTTGCCACGACCACCCCACCCAAGCCGTAACCCATGAAGACTGCCGTGACCATGGCCCCGGTAACCAGCATGTGGTGTAGAACACTGAACAGCGCATGTAGGTCCAAACGTCGACGCATTCTGAAGAACGCAAGCGGAATGGTGTGCAAGGCATTCAGCAGAACGAGTGAAGACCCGAGTCTGAGGTATTCGCCCGCGTCATCATTTCGGAAGACAGCTGCTGCCAGAACGTCCGACAGCAGCCAAACCATGACCGACAGGATCAATCCGGACACAATCACGACGACATACGCGGATAGAAAGTCATCGCGAACCGTGTGAGACCGCCTTTCCGCGGCCAGAAACCGCACAAGGGCCATACTGAAACCGAGGAGTGCAAACGGGGCAGAAAGTGACACAGTAACAGTGAGCAAAGACCAAATACCGTAGAGTGAAGCTCCCAGCCCCTTGGTCAGAATCGGCAGACTCAGGAATGCCAGTAGGCTCACAACACCATTGGCAAGTAGTACAAGGTTGACCTGCCTCCCGAAGGCTAGGTATTCGCTCTTGTTCGGTAACATCTTCGGATGCGGGAACACACACGGGGCCATCTTCGCAGGCGCCCGCGATGTATGGGGGCTCAGTTAGCCACTAAGAACAGAATGCCACTACGGAGGACTTCCCCTGGCTATTCGCCGGCGAGTAGCTTCATCCCCCTGCGCGCCAGCCTTGGGAACGACCTTACCAGACATATCCAGCGGTGGACTCTGCAAGAGACACGAGACCCTGTGGAGAAATCCCAGGCAAGTCGACACCCTTCGCACGCGGGGTCGGCACACATGAAGAACATCGGATCCTTGCGCAGCGCGTCCAACTCGATATCCAGCGTCATCTTCATATCGGTAATCTTGGCCTCAACGTTCCCCACTCGGCCCTCGGACACAATCGCACCACCACTTCGATATAGTGGTATGAAGTTCTTCAACCCCTTATCACACGCTCCAGCCCAGTTTCGCTCGAATGTTCGCACCTCGCCAGTCCCGTAGTTGTAGTAGTTCACGCCCGCCCTTGGGCGTCTCTGGTGGAATCCGAGCAATCCGATGGCGACATGTGTGGTACCAACCCCTACTACCTTGTCGTCGCTTCCTATCTTAAGGTTGCGCCCACACGACTGCGCCATCACCCGCAGCACATCATAGGCATAGGACTCTGGAGTGTGCGCATCCAACAGCTCATGAGCAAGAGCCCCTATTGCAACGAACTTCTGGACAGGATGGCTGCTGCGCACTGCGTCAGGCCGATAGGCCATCGCATTGGCGAGGGCACCCGCATAGGAGGGGGTGTGTCTGTCAACCACGCGCAGGGCATCTTTCTCGCTCAGCGGGAGTGGATACACTAAGACAAACGAGTCGGTGACTATGGTGCCCTCAGGCCCAACCACCTCCAGAAGCGCGTCGATCAGCGTGTGCGCACCACCAACAACGTAGCCAATCGACCCCATCGACACTTTCACGTTTAGAAGGTCGCCCTTTCGAACGCCCAGTGCTCGTAGGTCTTTGATGAGACGCTCAAGTGTAATAGGCTCAACCTCTCTCTGCGCACCCATCGGATTCCTCCTGCACTCTCCGCCGAAAATCCGCAATCGCATCTCGTCGTGCTAGCACCTTCCGCGCCCCTTTCAACGTCGGTGGCGACACAAATTGGTCTCGCACCACCGCGATGCCCCGGCCGTCTCTGGCGGCCTCGTCGGCCGACCGCACCATTTCCTGAGCCTCTTGCAGTTCCGTGACAGACGGGCCATAGTACTCGTTCGCGATAGATATCTGACGGGGTGTCATGACAAGCATGCCCTCGTAGCCGAGATCCTTGGCCCTGGTTATGTGGCGGACAAGCCCCTCATCATCTTTCACCTGTACGTACGGCGTGTCGATCGGCACAACATGTGCAGCTCTCGCACCCATAGCCACCAGATGCCGCGGCACAAGAAGCGAGAGTTGCTCGCTATCATGCCTGCCTTCCATATCTGCGATGAAATCCTCGCAGCCGAATAGAAGTCCAACCACACGCGGAGAAGCCGTCGCAATTGCGTAGGAGTACCATACCGCCTGAGGTGTTTCCATAAGCACGATGATCGCGAAGTGGTCCGCGGGCAGACCCAGCATCTCTTCCTTCATTCGCAGCATGACGTCAAAGGCCTTGATATCCTCAGGCCCATAGCACTTCGGGTACACGAAGCCTGTCAGGCCTCCACATGCAACACCCTCAAGGTCCAGAAGGTGCAATCCGCTGTCAAATGGATTGATCCGTACGAACACTGGTCTCACATGCGTATCGCGCTGTTCGAGTGTCTCTCTGACAAGCCGTCGCGCGTCTGGCTTCGACGCGGAAGGCACCGCGTCCTCTAGGTCAAGGACGATGCAGTCTGCGACGGACGCAATTGCTTTCTGAATGTACCTCGCGTTGTGACCCGCAGTGAAGAGGACCGACCGGAACAACCACGAGTGCCTAACCATGGCTCTTGTCCTCCTTGAGGGCACGCGGCAACAGGACCGACCGCGTGAACTCCAGAACCAAGCCCCCTGTCTGATTGAAAGCCTCGGTCTTCACGCGGACAATCCCCCTGTCGGGCTTAGTCCGAGATTGTCTAGTTTCCAGGACTGTGGTAGTGGCGTGTAAGGTGTCACCCATAAATACTGGCTTGAGGTGATTGATATCATGATACGCTAGGTTCGCGATTGCCTTTCCGCTGATGTCGGCCACACTCATTCCGACCACCAGAGAGAACACGTACGTGCCCACTACTACATTTCGTCCATGTTGCGTACTCCTCGCATATTCTGTATCCGAGTGAAGGGGATGCAGATTCCGCGTGAGAAGACAGAAGAGGTTGTTGTCCGATTCAGTGACGGTCTTGCTAGGCGAGTGACTGAACACATCACCCACCGCGAAGTCCTCGAAGTACCGCCCGAACGGATACCCCTTTGATGCATCTGATGGCATCGCTATGCCTCCCGTTCTCTCGCCCCGTTGCGGCGACACATGGCAGCTATCAACACACACACCAGTATGCAGACCTCAACACCAGGCTACACCGGGCAACATGCATCGCCTCCTTCCCAAGGCACTCCACAATAGACATGATACCACCGCACACGTAATCACAACATAGTGTGGTGCATCAAAAATTCGGTGCGACTCAGAGAAACAGCGCCAACACCGTGCTCGTTGTAACAGTCATCGGGGCCAGACCTCAGTTCATCATGGCCTGTCGGCCAAACACCGATATCAAATGTCAAGGATGTCTGACACGACTGGGGTCTCACGACTGGTCTTCTGTCCCGGTGCCACTATCATTGGCAGACCTGCACAGCTATAATTCAGCGTAGCGACGCACGCACCCACTCCCACTGGACACATCTTATGAGCAAAGCCGCCACTGAAGTCGTGGAAGCCGGACGAGAAGGCCAGAAGGCCGTCGTGACCGGAGGTGCTGGCTTCATAGGGTCCCACGTCGCCGACAGGCTCGTCGAGTTGGGCTACGACGTCACCGTGCTGGACGACCTGTCCACGGGCAGAAGGGAGAACATCACCCATCTGTCCGAGCATCCTTCATTCAGGTTCGTTCAAGGTAGCATCCTCGACAAGGACCTGCTGCGCGACCTATTCAGAGGTACAACGTTCGTGTTCCACCAAGCTGCGATAACCAGCGTGCCGCGTAGCGTGCAAGCGCCGGAGGCCACTCACGAGGCGAATGCAACAGGCGCCCTGCTGGCACTGATGGCGGCGCGAGAGGCTGGCGTTGCGCACTTCGTAATGGCATCGAGCTGCGCGGTATATGGAGATACCCTCACGTTGCCCAAACGCGAGGATATGTCACCCCATCCACAGTCGCCCTATGCTGTTAGCAAGCTCGCGGCTGAGGCTTACTGTACGGTCTTCACCCAATTGTATGGCTTGCCGACGACTGCTCTGAGATACTTCAACGTCTACGGGCCCAGGCAGAACCCCGATTCCGAGTACGCAGCCGTCATCCCCAAGTTCATTCGCGCCGCGCTCGATGGCGCACATCTCACGCTATATGGCTCCGGTCAACAGTCGCGTGACTTCATCTATGTCGCTGACGTCGTTGAAGCCAACCTGTTGGCAGCAACGCGTGGCCTCACCGGCGTATACAACGTCGGCAGTGGCGGCGCTGTCTCCATTCGCGCACTGGCTGACATGGTGCTGCGAGCAGCCGGGTCGGACAGCACTACCATCGTCGAAGAACCCAGGGCAGGCGATATCATGGTCAGTCAGGCGGATATCTCACATCTGGCACAGCACGGATACGCCCCATCCACACCACTCGAGAAGGGGATAGAGCAAACCAGCGCGGCCATGCGGAGCCCAGGGGTGAATGGTTTGACCCACGACCCCAAGTCCGGAGTCTCAGAGCGGGATGCAACATCGCCTTAGAGGCGAAAGGCCCTAGCATGAAGGTCGTCACAGTTGTCGGAGCAAGACCGCAGTTCGTGAAGGCTGCCCTTGTCTCGCACGAACTCCGAAAGACGCTTCAGGAAGTGCTGGTGCATACCGGCCAGCACTATGACTACCAGATGTCGCGCGTGTTCTTCGAGGAACTCGACATTCCCGAACCGGACTACAATCTCGGCATCGGCTCCGACACCCAGGCTCGGCAGACAGGCTACATGATGATTGCCATTGAGGACGTCCTGCTCAAGGAGATGCCCGACACCGTCCTTGTGTACGGCGACACGAATTCCACTCTTGCGGCGACACTGACGGCCGCGAAGATGCAAATCCCGGTGGCCCACGTGGAGGCGGGACCACGAACATTCGACATGACAGTGCCCGAGGAGATCAACAGAGTGGTCACGGATCACCTCTCCACGTTTCTGTTCGCCCCGACACGGACCTCCGTGAACAATTTGGCAAGAGAAGGAGTCATCGAAGGCGTGCACTTAACCGGTGACGTGATGCTGGATGCATTCCTACGGTACGGCCCAGTCGCACGAGACAAGTCGCAAGTCCTGCAGCGCCTCGGTCTCCATGACGGTGAATACGTGTACGCTACCGTCCACCGGGCCCGAAACACAGACGACACCGCCCGGCTTGGGGCAATCGTGCAAGCTTTGACTACTGTGGATACAAACGTGGTGATGCCCGTACACCCGCGAACCAGAAAGTGCCTGGAAGCCACTGGGCTGTGGAACCCGCTGGTCGCCGCGAAGCACATAACTGTGTCCGAACCTGTGGGTTACCTTGATTCCCTGATGCTCACAATAAACGCACGAACCGTTCTGACCGACTCCGGAGGCTTGCAGAGAGAGGCCTACTTCGCCTCAGTGCCTTGCGTGACGCTCGACGAATCGACCGCGTGGCCGGAAACCGTCGCCGCCGGGTGGAACACACTCTCAGACGCCAGCCATATCGAAGCCACTGTCCGCCGCATCCTTCGAACCCCACCGCCGCGGAAGCACGTAGACCATTTCGGTGGCGGCACCGCAGCCGCGCAGGTCGCACACCGCCTCTCACACTGACTCATGAATTCACATTCTGCCCGCCCAAAGCCACGAGCGAGTATCTCTACGCAGACTGCCAATAGGGCGGAACCCACGAGTAGGGCTGCTGCCTCCAGTTACAGGTCTCTACTATATATCACCTACGACTTCCCTCCATCTAGCGCCGTGGCGGCCGTCAGGAGCGGCAAACTCGTCAAATACTTGCCCCGGTTCGGCTGGAGACCAATCGTAATCACGGCGGACTTCCGACAGGCTGGCACTTGCCAAGGAGCAGAAGACAACCTAGTCCGTCTAAGGCCACCATTGCTGCGACCGACCACTTCTCCGTTTCCAATGCCAGGTGATGCCACCAGAGGCGGCTACCTGAAACGCTCGATATCAGCCTTCTTGGGCATCATGCGCCCCATCTACACGCTACCACTCATCCGTATGGTCACGGTTGAACCCTTCACCTGGCACTTGCGTGCTCGCCGGGAGGCGGCCAAGCTGGCCAGACATGACAGCGACATCGCGCTGGTCTTCAGCAGCTACGGCCCATCTTCGGCACACTTCGCCGCCCACGATGTGAGCCGGTCCGCCAATCTCCCCTGGGTCGCAGAGTTCCGAGACCTGTGGACCAACAATCCTTACATGCACGAGAGGCACATCCCTCTGCTTACCCGTCTCGCACAGCGTATCGAAGTCGCGGTGATGCGTAGTGCCAAACTGCTAGTCGGCATCTCCGAACCGATGAAGTCCGAACTTGAGGCCATTCACCACAAGGTTGTTGTTGCCATTCCAAGCGGTTTCGATCCGGACGACTATGCCACACCCGTGCCCCTCACCCCAAGATTCACTCTGACCTACACAGGCGTGCTGTATGGCGGCAGGCGCGACCCATCAGCACTGTTCGAGGCACTCACCTCGCTACAGGAGGAATACCCGGACATCCTCCAACACTTTGAGCTCCGGTTCGTCGGCGGCGATACGGAGACAGTGCTCTCACGACACATCAGTTCACAGCGGTTGGCGCACGTTGTGACGTTCTACCCGAATGTTCCCCTCACCGAAAGCCTTCGGATGCAACGGGAATCTACCGCTCTGCTGCTCCTCAGTTGGAACGACCCTAGGGATGCTGGCACCCTTCCCGCCAAGCTGTTTCAGTATTTGGGCGCGCGTCGACCCATCCTGGCCACCTCTGTCTATCCGCAAGGCAGCATCGCCAGTTTGCTTAGTCAGACGGGCTGCGGCATCGTTGCGAACGAGGCGCGAGACATCAAGGCGGTGCTCAAGACATGGCTTGAGGAACACGGAGACACCGGCAAGCTCCGATCCAACTTCTCTCCAGACGAGGTCGCTGTTAGCGAGTACACTTGGGAAGCCCAAGCACGGAAGCTCGCTCATGAGTTCGACGTTGTCGTGTCGAAGTCCAACAACATGCTCTGAGCGCTTCCAGGTATGCAACGCACGCCCAGCACCGGATAGCACCCGCGGCGCTCTCCAGCCAGAAAGATATCAAGCCTAGCACCCCTACGGCCTCCTTAATTGGAGACCTTCGTCCCAACCCCATTGGCTGTAGAAGCCAAGGGCATCGCCAGATTCACATCGACACCCCTAGTTGCGTAGACTAGGGAACATGAGGTATCTGATTCTAACCTGACGAAATCCTGCGAGTCGAACCTTCCAATCGCCTTCCACACCGTGCTATAGGTCGTGCGGTCTATACCTCCAAGTAGGAATAGCGCTTCCCGCCCGATGGTGTCGCCAGCGTTCGACTCCAAGTTGTATCCGAAGTGGTCTGGCACGAAGGACCCCCTACTAAAGACGCGAAGGCTAGCCGCCTCTTCCTTGCCAAATGCCCACTCAGCCACGCGAGGTGGGTTGCTGATGCAATTCAGGACGATTTGCGATGAGGCCTTCTTCTCTCCAACGAACCTAACCGCCTCAACGTCCATCTGGCTCACCTGAACATTGGGTTTCTGTACGTAAGGGTCACAGAATAGCGCTCTGCCTTCCAGCACGAATGCCAACGAAACCACGAGTACAAGTGCAGGGAGAACGACTCGTCCCTTCGTTTGCGCCAGTCGCGGTGCAACCAAAGCCCCTGCGAACGGCGCGAACAGCACGGCGTACGCTAGTCCTCTCCCCCCCGCAATCGCCCCGCTACCAGGAGCCCCCAACATGTACGCGCCGTACCACAGTACGCACGTACAGAAACACACTACCACACCCAGAAGCGCAGCACTCAACGGCTCCTGGTGACCCCTGACGATGCGACACACAAGCAACCCCACTCCAAACGCACCGAACAAGAGCCCAATGGTATCCGCACCGTACATGCGCACAAACAACTGCATCCTCTCGACAGTATTCAGACCCAGTCGTCCGAGACTCCCCTCCATTGTCGCCAGCGTGCCCACAGTCTGCCAGCTTAACATCTGTTCGACGAGTGTTCTTATGTTGCTTTCAAACCACTTGAAGGACTCTATCCATCGCCAGAATACGATGAAGCCCAGAGCCGCCAGACCAGCCCAACAATGAATCGCAGTGGTCGAGTTACCTAGAACCGCGGGAAGAAGGCGCCGCACAGTCAACATGACCACCGCACCACTCGCCAAGCATCCGACCAGCATCAGAGCCGTCAGTGGATGAAACAGCGGGCATATGCCTACCAGAAGCACACACAGAACCCGCGTGGGCCAGCTTGCAGCCCTAGACGCGACGAGTACGACAAATGGCATCCACAGCAACGACCACGCGTTGGGGGTTCCCTGGAACCCGGCAAACATGGGAAGCGCTAGCCCCACGCACAACGCGAATCGGGCACCACCTCCAAACAGTCTCCACGCCACCGCCCAAATCGCTATGCCGTGGACCACAATGAAGAGACTGGGCCCAAGGTTGTACGCCGCGGCGACGTCCAAACCAGAGACCATGCTCTGGACTGCCACCAGAACATGGCTGATCGGGTAGAAATCGTCAACAGCCACTCTACCCGCCGTCACAATGTCGCGGACTATACCCATGTGGGTGATGCTGTCACCCCTCCACCCAACATACCCCCGAGCATAGGGAATCGCAACTATGGCCGCCTTGCTCAGCAAGGCCGGTGCAATCCCAGCAAGCCAGAACCCCCTACCGCTCCGTTGCGTGGCTCCGCCCCACAGAAGCACAACCAGACCAATGACACCGGCCCCAAAGCACAGAAACCACACAGCCGCAGGGACACTTGCGTACAGCGACCATTCAAACCCGCGAGCAGGATTGGCGTGCGCAATCAAAAGACCGACACCGCAGGCGACGCAGCCTACTATCACACAGGACAACATGAGCCGTCGTGTCGAGTGCGCTGTACAACTTAGCCTTCTCTCCATTGCAGCCCTACGTTGGCTCCCCTCACAAAGCTACCACCTACACGTTGCACACAAGCGACCGTAGTCACCCGCAGACCGTATCTGCCCACGCGTCGCGCCGGATACGCTCGAGACGAGCCTCCCCCCAAACACCGCCCCACTTCACGCAAGAGTAGAAGACGACTAGGTTCGCCCAATGAGACCACCAAGACTTCGAAACACCTCGCGCAAGCGTTGGTGCCAATAGTACGTGCGTACTTCCACGTCAGATGTCTGAGGTTGCCGTTGGAGAGCCGCTCGTGCGAATCCTAAGACGAAGAACAAGCCAGTATAGTAAGGGTAATCGAGACACGTCCGTGCGCCGCGAAGAAGTATCAATAGAGGGTGACTTCCAAGATAGTACGCGCTGTAGCCTGTCGCTTGGTATCCACGCAAGAGTCCTGAGGCGGCACCGGTTGGCCGCACCTGTGTGACGCATAGGTCGTCCTCTACAGCGAGAGTGAAGCCACGAGATATGGCGTGCACGTTGGCCACGCTATCAGGAGCTGGAGTTAGGTCGTATCCACCTGTTGCATAGAATGCGGCGAAACTCCAAACGCGAGCGGCACCGCACGGCCAGTCCCTGCGAGAGGCAACTCTCTGCAACTTGCCGTCTTCCCAGCTGGCAACCTGACCACTAGCGATAGCCACACGCGGGTTCATCTCCATTCTGTGAATCAAGGTCTCGAAGTAGTCTGGAGGAGCGATGATGTCGGAATCTAGCAATGCAACATGAGTGCAGGAAAGTCCGTTATTGAGGATAAGCTCCTTCGCTCTCGCGAACCCTGCGCGACATACAGCCGAGTACCGAACGTCTCGCGCATATTCCGCATCGTCCAAGTGGACTACGTGCAACCATTCAATACGTTTGGCAGCCTCGTCAAGAATCACGTTGCTTTCATCTGTACTTGCATCGTCAACCGTCACCCACAAGACGGGCTTGACGGATTGTCCTTCCACAGACCGTATCACACGGTCAAGGTGTGGTGCCTCGTTGTGAACGGGCGTCACAAGCACGTATTGCCCTGTTGGCATGTCACACTCCTCCCAATTGCGTCTTCACCTTCCGCAATCTTCAGCGTTCGGGTTCATGCAGCGCGAAATCCTATCAGCAACGAGGTGCCATCAGCAGTGCTGTGATTCACTGCCTATCCTGGTCTAGCTTCACATTCCTTCTCTGAGTTGTTCGCCCTGATGCTCCGAAGCGCTGTGGCGATAACCGCGTTCTCATCTCGCGTGTCATGATACTCAAGAACAAAACCACACTGCGTTGCTCCCGCCTAGTCAGATGACCACGTCGAAGTCTGTTCATATGAATAGAGGATGTGCCAAGCACTCCTGCCGCGTGTTTTCCATTGCTGACTTCGGGAACGTCCACAGTTGCGTTGGTGACGAAGTGCATTGAGGGGAGGGGGTCGGTTCCGAAAGCACACCCCGCCTGGCATAGGGGCGAGAGCTTCTGTGACTAACAACAGCACTTCGTCGCACTGCGAGACCTCGCGAACCAGCCGGTTTCTGTCTTTGTTGCGCAATCCACGCATGTTCGTCATCGTCGAGTCGGATGCAGATGGGAGCGAACAGACATAGCATGGCCATCCTGTTGTGCGCTCTCTCATCAGTGGAAGAGGGCAAAGGGATTCCCGCGCCCATAATGCCCATCTTGTAATTGCACGCGGACGAGATTGCCGGGCGTGTTTCCCGCGTTCTCGCCAAGGACAGAGCCATAGCAGTCCATTCATATGTCAGTCACGACTGCCTAGAATCATTCGCGCCTGATCGGGATGCCGGGAGGCACTGCAAAAGAAGACACCTCCGGATTACCTATTCCCAAAGAACAAACGAAGCCACAACTCAAGATTCACCCATTTCCAAATGATGTCTCCAGCGTTGGCGCGCCAGCGAACATGCGCTTCCAGAGTCTTTCGTATTTCCGCCACTCTCCAGTAGGGGCGAGAAAGAAAACTCGGCGATTCGATGATATTTCGTGCAAAGGCCACGACATCAGGGCTTCGGAACAGAGCATCTCCAGGGGCAGCAAAACCGATCTTGTCCTTCCTGTCCATGATCGCTCGAGGCACGATATCTTTCATCGCGTCTCTGAATACTGCTTTGGTCCTTCCATCACGAAGCTTCTGCTCGGAAGCCAGCGAGTAGGCGGCCTCCACCAAATCCACGTCAAGGAACGGGACACGACTCTCTATGCTCCACCGCATCGAGTTCTTGTCCTCCCACCTCAGTAGATGCGGGATAGCCGTTGACTGCAGGGTCAACTGCATGGCTTCTCCTAGGTCCATCGCTTGCCATCTGGGGTCAGCGGCTCTTGGGCCAAGGCTATCGAGCAATTCATGATTGAGCCATTTCTTGCCAGCAAGCTTCCATAGATGACTCTTGGCGGGTGTAGGGATGAGCATAAAGACAAGCATCGCAAGCGGGTAGAGATTCTTGAAATTGCGGGTGTAGAGCGTTGTTTCCTTTGCGAGTGTACGGAAGTTCATCCTTCTTAGCAACTCAAAGTAGTAGTAAGCGAAGTAGTACGCATATCCTGCGAACAACTCATCGCCGCCCTGTCCGTCAAGAAGTACCTTGGCGCCCTCACCATGTGCGAGCTGCATTACTCTGTACTGAGCATAGGGGCTGACACCTGTGACGGGCTCCTCTTGAGCTGCGACGAAATCATGTATTTCGGCCAAGAAGCCATCCTCATCGATTGTTGTGAAGAATTGCTGCGTGTTTGTGGTCCGCCCGACTTGACGAATGTAGCGGCTTTCATCCAACTTGGAGCCGGGGGCCACAAGAGAGTATGTACTGAACCTGTCGCTGAGTACCGTATCCAGTACAGACACAATCGCCGACGAATCCACTCCTCCACTCAGGCAACTACCTATCGCCACGTCTGCGACGGTACGCTTTCGTACGCTTTCGATGAAACGCGCCCTGATATCTGCAGCCCCTTGAATTCCCTGCGGGCGGATCTGATACCAACGGTCGATCTTGTGCTCGCCATTCTTCAGGTCATAGCTCAAGATTGCCCCAGCAGGAACACGCGATATTCCATTGAAGAACGTCTGATCGGTGTGGTCCTCCAGGTTGTGGGCCAGGTATTGCATTATCGCTGCGTCGTTGGGGGAAGTTGCAACGTCGTGACACAGGATGCCGGCAATCATCGATGAGAAGATGAAACGGTTGTCGCCCACGTAGTAGTAGAGTGGCTTGATTCCAAATCGGTCGCGACTCAGCAAGAGCAGGCACTTGACTGAATCGTAGATGCAGAGGCCCCACATGCCATTGAAACGCTGGAAGCATTCGCTCCCATACTCTTCATAGCTGTGCAGGACCACCTCGGAATCGGTCGCCGACTTGAACGCGTGGCCTCGGTGCTCAAGGTCTCGGCGCAACTCCCTGTAGTTGTATATCTCGCCGTTGAAGGTTAGCCAGATTCGGCCATCCTCACTACACATAGGTTGCGCCCCTGCCGAAGAAAGGTCGATTATGGAAAGACGCCGATGCCCGAGCGAAACATGTTCGTCAACGTGAACCCCCTCTCCATCAGGCCCTCTGTGCCTCAAAGCGTTGTTCATCGCCTTGATAGCTTCTTCGTCCCTCCAGTTGAAACCCGAGATTCCACACATACTAGGCTTGCCTTTTCATTCCAAGAATCGTCTCAAGTAGGAGTTCTGTCATATCCACTTTGTCTTTCACCAACCGTGCTGCCTTGGCCCGCCATTCGTCCCGTCGTGACGCACTCTCGGCCAATATCCGCACTGCAACCTCCATAGCCGCCTGGTCTTCCGCAGGATGATTGAAACCGAACACAAGCCCGTAGCGCTCCTGCTGTTCCTTGAGAGTCCCCGCACTCAGTGTGTTCCTGTAGATAGCGGGCGTACCAAGGACAGCAGCCTCAGATGCCATTGTGGCACCTTCAGAGACGCACACTCCTGCGAAGTACAAGAAGTGGTGCATCAGGTGTGGGGCCGCCTTGAATGCGTATTCTCTCATCTCAGGGGCGAGAGCACCCTCTCCCGAAACCAACACGCGTCCGTACTGTGCCATTTCTCGAACCAACCGGATTTTGCCTTCCTTGCTGAAGCCCCCTTGTCCAACGTCATGCGCGGCTTGCCAAGACACGAACCGCACAACCGAATACGGCTTCTCAGCGTCGAGTCCCTCAAGAGCGAGGACGGCTGGGTCCGGTATGAAATACCGCGGATGCAGGTACGCAAGCTCGTGATATCCCCTGTAGCGAAGCTGCTTCCTCCCCATGTCACGGGTATAGCATTCCGGGGTCAGCACCTTGGTCACGAATGGCATATACAACCTATGGGCGAGCACAGCGTGCTCCGTATCGTCAAGACCAAGACAAGGCCGACGCAAGGCCCACGCGACAGGCGCAGCCCTGACAGGGGAAACGGCAACCAGTACGTCCGGAGAGAAGCGCTTCGCGACGCTCAGCAGCCGGGCAGCAGAGAAGGCAAGCCTGGATCCCTTCCCAACCATGCCGCGACCAGGCTTGCCGAGAGAGACGTACGAAATCCCATACTCGCGCAGCAACTCAGTAGTGACGTCCTTGTCGCTGGCCGTCACCAGCACTTGGTGACCTGCGCTCTCCAGAGCGGCGATAGCATGCTTGAATAGATGCACGTGGGCAGGATGCCCGATGTCTACCAAGACTTTCATTTCGCTCTACTCGGTCGCAGAACCGCAGTGGCTGGTCACCGTGTGTCCCGACTGGACAAACCAATCGATGTTGGACTGGGGCGATTACGCCTTATCGGCTGTTGCTGACAATGGCCAGCGGAGCCCTCCTTTGCCACGGGAGCCCCCAGAACCCGACGCACAAACAGTCGCAGCAGCAGCCAGGACACCTTCGGAATATAGACGCCGTACCGAATCTTGGATTTCTCGCCGAGGTAGCGCGCAGGCATTGGCACTTCGACCACTTGTCGCCGCAGCACCGACACCCACAGAAGCAACTGGTTGCAGTAGCCGTATCTCGGGTAGAGCCTATCCAGTGGCAGTACTGCGAGGAGGTCACGACTCGCAGCCGTGTAGCCATTCTGCGGGTCCATGAGCCGCAGGTTGCCAACCGCGATGCGCGTGAGCCACTTGAGCAGCCAGTTGCCGGACCGCCGCCACAACGACATGCCCACGAGGTGCTCCCGCCGCGAGGTGCGGTCGCCTTTGGTGTAGTCGGCCTTGGCATCAACGATGGGATCCAGTAGGCGCGTCAGTTCATTCGGGTCCATCTGGTTGTCACCCGCCATGACTGCGGCGATGTCAATATCGTCAGCAAGGCAACGTCTGTAGCCCGTGACGATGGCGCCACCGACGCCACGGTTGACCGGGTGGGACAATGGAGAAACACGGACGTCACGGACCGCAAACCCGCGGACGATGTCCGCCGTACGGTCCGTGCTGGCGTCGTCCACCACGTAGACCCTGTCCACGAAGTCCGGCATACCCTCAAGCACCGCAGCGATGTGCGGCTCCTCATTGTACGCCGGGACCACGATGCCTATCTTCTTATCTCGATACATACTGCCTGCGGCGCTCTCCCTTCCTGCATAGTTTACCGTGGCTGCCCCTCACCGCACCTTCTCTGTCCACGGCCATATCCGGGCACGTGATACGGCAACCATTCCGGCGTGCAGCCCCCTTGAGCCCTTCTCAGGGGCGGTCGTTCCCAGAACTCCTGCCGCAGCCTGTTCATAGCGCATTCAGCCCTCCGCAAGCGGCGGACGCTTCCGAGAACTCCTGCTGCAGCCTATCCATAGCGCATTTGGCCCTCCGCAGGGGCAGACTCTTCCAAGAACTCCTGCTGCAGCCTCTCCATATCGCATTCGGCCCTCCGCAGGAGTGTGCCCTCTAGCCCTCCGCGGGAGCGTACTCTAGTTCCTAAGCCCTCCGCAGGCGCGGACGCCTCCGAGAACTCCTGCTGCAGCCTGTCTATAGCGCATTCGGCTCTCCGCAGGAGTGTGCCCTCTAGGAGCCTGACTGACTAATCCGTCCTGAACCTTTCGCTATCATCTGTGGTGGAGATTACCATTGGGAGGTGACGGTCGGAGGTGTCTTGCTTTGCCGGAACGAGGTCTCCTCGGATCGCAGTGGGGTGCGTCCTCGGC
>JAUVZB010000122.1 GCA_030602785.1 Dehalococcoidia bacterium | reverse complement strand
AGTGCTACACGCCTGCAAACACGCCCAAGTCCGCGCCCATCGTCACCCGCTGCCGGGTCTATCCTGGCATGGTCACCCGGACCTGGGTCGGCTTCCCCAAGGGCTGTTATGGCCTCTGCCACCTCCAGGTCTGGCACTGGGGCTTGCCCGTCTGGCCCTGGAGTCCCGCAGACTCCTTTCACTGGAACGACTACATGTTCTCCTTCGCCGATCGCTTCCCGCTCACCGCCCAGCCCTATGAGTTCGTCATCAAGACCTGGAACGAGGACGACTTCTATCCTCACACGCCCACCTTCATGGTCCTCGTCGAGCCTGCCCCGCCCGAGGAGGAGCTCCGCCGTCTCCACCGCACCCTCGAGGCTCTGGGCATCCTGAGAGGAGCATAGATGCCAGAGATACTCCCGACCGCAGACGACGCTGCCAATCCGATAAGTCCTCCTGCGCCACGTTCCGCCCTCTTCTGGGACGGGACTCACTGGCACGTACCGAGAGTGGACGACGATGGCCGGGTCCAGGTGCGGGGCGAGGATCAGCTCTTCAGCATCACGGGCGTCATAGCTCTCGCTGCGTCCTTCACCCTCACCGCACTCCAGATGTGGGTCGAGTCTCTTCCCGTCCCCGCCGGTGCCTACTGGATCATCACCTCCATCGTAGCATGGGACGCCACCACGCCCACCACTGCCATCGACATGGTAAACTTTCACAACGGAGTCGACGTCTACGTGGACAGCGCTTTCGGTGCTTTCGTCGCAGGCCACCGACAACCCTGGTCTGGCCATACCTACCTAGACGCAGGCGACACCATTCACATCTACTTCACAGGGGCAGCAATCAACGACATCTGCCACGTTCACATCACTGGCTACCAGATGACCGTGGAGACGTAAGGAGGCTGGATGGCCCACGGAACGCCTGACTGGGGCCTCGTAGGGCCAAAGACGACGACCTTCGGCCTGGATGACCTGGGCGAGCACGCGGTCAGGCTGGGAAGTCCTCACCTGTTCGATCGTCGAGGCGACGTGTTGCTCCTGGAGGACTTTCGCAATGGGCTAGGGCCTTTCGTGGGTGGCGGAACAGGCGTGGGCTGGTACGTGACCCTGAGCACTGGCCACACGAGACAGGGAGCCTACAGCGCAAAGCTGGTGACCGGCACAGCCGCTCTCTCGGTTGCCGACCTGATCGTGGACATGGCCTATCCTCATATGAGCAAGTTCGGGCTGGAGTACACCTTCTCGCTGGACGCGGACACGGCCCACATCGAGGGCCGGATAAGCTGGGATGACGGGGTGACAACCTGGACCGGGATGATCGAGTACTCGTTTGTCAACCAGACCCTCAGGTGTTGGGACCAAAATCTGGGAATGGACATCTTCGCAGTGGGCCTTGGCCTGGCTGCGACAGCTCAGCCAAGCCACACCCTGAAGTTCGTGGTGGATGGGAGTGTGACCCCCGCGATGTACTCCTATTGCATCTTGAACGAGGTTCCCTATCTGTTCACCGCCGCAGGCGTCGGAGCGAGAGAGATCGACAGAACCGGCCCAGTCGTGCGCCCGAGACTGCGCTTTCACATCCGCCACCTGGACAACGCGGGGGTTCACGTGCCAGTGTGGATCGACAACGTGATCTGCACCCAGAACGAGCCATAGAGGAGGAAGCATGGGAATACCACAACTGAGGGCCAAGCTAGACGAGACGGAAGCGCTGACACTTGACCTCTGGAGGGCCTACAGCACGGCTCACTGTGCTGGCGACTGGACAGATGATGAGGTTTGCCAGCAAGAGATCAACGCGATGAGAGAGATGGCTGTGATCGCCCAAGCGTTCCTTCGGCACATCGCTGACCAGAGGGCCATCCTCGACCAGCTCACAGGAGTGTGACCCCATGCGCGACAAGCTCATCGACCTGTTCAAGACCTCGGCCCTCATCCAGGGCATCATGGCACTTGCCGGATTCGGCGTCATATGCTATCTTGCCATCATCGGGCGCCCCATCCCCGAGATCCTTGCAGCCCTGGTCGGCACCATCGTCGGATACTACTTCGGCACCAAGAAGCGCCAAGAGACCTGAGGAGGTCCTCCATGCCCAAGTACAGACGAGTCGCCCGTCAAGAGTTCCCTTCCACCGACCCCGCTCGCCGTGGACAGATCGACGTCATGTACGTCTATGTCGATGAGCGCTTCCAAACCGTCAGCATCCGCTTTCCCCTCGAGCAGGACTCGCCCGAGAAGGTCCGGGAGGAGCTCCGCCTGAAGTCCGAGGCCGCTGC
>JAUVZB010000088.1 GCA_030602785.1 Dehalococcoidia bacterium | reverse complement strand
GTGAGGCTACACAGAGTAGGGCAGGGTTGGTGCACCACTTCACGAAGGCCGAGGGTACGCATTCAGTTCTCCTGCGCCCCGTGGCCGATCTGCTCCCTTCGTACCGATGCCGAGGAGCCTGTTTCTCCGACAGGCTCCTAGTCCGGCACGGGGGTGGTGATTGAGCCCGCGGTTGTCACGTGCATGCCTTCGTCGTTCACGGCAGTTGCAAGGAAGTCGAATGGCTGTCCGCAGTCTGCCTCAAACGGGAGCGTCTTGCTGTAGAAAGTGGTGGAGATGGGGCCGGAGTTGAACCATGGCAGTCCATTCATCTCGATGCTGACGGCCTGAACCGGGTAGCTGCCTCCCGTAAGGTCTTCTGCGGACACATAGACGGTGACGAAGCTGGTACATTCCGACGGGTCGCCGAAGCTCTCGGCCTCGATTTCCAGACTGATACATAGCACATCCTCGGGGGCGGGTGGTGGAGACTCCTCTCCGTACACCATCACCAGTGCAAGATCGGCGGACACGACGATGTTGCTGTAGTCTGCCGAACAGTGTCCGCTTGCCGTGGCCTTGTTGATGTTCGGCCCGGGCTCCTCCGCCACTGCATCGTACTCGATCGCAATCACCTCTCCGGGCGACAGGGGGCCGAATTCCCCGAGGTCCCAGAGGAGAAGAGAGCCTCCGTCCGAAGTCCACACGCGGTCCGGCTCCCGGTCCTCACCATGTCCATCGAAGCCCAGGGTGGCGTCGTTGTCGTATGTCAAGCAGCCTGCCAGCTCGTCGATAATCTCCACATCGACTATGTCCGTGCACTCGCCCGTGTTTTCAATCTCTATCCTGAATCTGACTCCATCGCCCGGTTCAGCTTCTATCTGGTTGACCCATCCGTCTTCCAGGTCGCTCCAGACCCACTTGTCAACGTCGATGTCCGGCTTGCACGGGCACTTGCACTCACAGTGCTGGCTGTCCTCCCACGGTTCCTGTGACTTGCCGCGCTTCTTGTTGTTCTCGGAGACGCTGGCCTCCCCGTTCTCGTGTGCCTCCTGGGGATCGACGCCGTCCGGCGGGTCATCCGTGTCGGCCTCTTCGTCACGCATACCTTCGACCAGTCCCTGCGTGTACACTCCGCCGCCGGGATAGGTCGCCCATGATTCCGTGTCCGTTGACGTGCCTACCACGGCCCGGCCCTCGCCTGTGACGCCGTCAACATCGAAGTTGCCTGCGAAGCAGGATTCCAGGACAACGGTCACATGGCAGCAACAGGCCGGCTTCTCACAGTCCTGGTCTGGGCAAGCAGGTATCTTCTTGAGGAAGTCCTTGAGGCTGTTGTCCTTACCATCATCTGCGTCCCCGTTGTCCGTGGGATTCATGTTCTCCTGCGTCCTGCCGATCGAGTCCTTGATGGCGATTCCTCCATCCTCTCTGCCGTGGCCACAGATGTAGATGAGGACGTGGTCGCCGCACTTCACACTGGAGGCGAGCTGGCTGAACGCGTTGCCGATGTTCGCGAGCGAGGTCTGGCTGCTCCCTGGCTTGCTCGGGCCGAGGTTGGCAACGGAGTTGTAGCCCTGGTCCTGAGCCGCCCCGCTCACCGCGTCACATGAAGCCTGAGCGATAGGGGTTCCCTGTGCGAGGTCCTTGCCGCTGTCGCCGCAATTGATGACGATTACGTGGTAGTTGATATCGTAGCCGCACGGTCCCTTCGCGGGTCCGGGTGCCGGTGGTTGCCCTCCGCCGTTCTTCTTGCCATCGCCACCGGGCGGTAGACCGGGTGCGGGCGGCCAGCGGACCAGCTTCGGAGGAGGAGGTTTCTCCATGAGGAACGCGAAGTAGTCCTCCACTTCCCCATAGTCGAACTTGCCGCTGCCGTCCCAGCCTCCCGCACGCTTGAACGTGCCCTCGCTGACACTCTGTCGAGAGAGGAGGGCCCGCATCCATACGGGCGAGAAGCGAACGCTCCTCGTGCCCCAGGCGAATGAGGGAGTGATGACGGTCTCGGAATCGCCGGGGGCGACGTTGACCGTGAGATTGACGACCGGCCACTCGTCGCCATTGGAGCCCGTACTCCATTTGCCGCTCTGGTCGAAGTCGATAAGCACGTTGAGGTAGCGTTTGACGTCCGGAGCGCTTTGCTTCACGGAGACCGTAAAGGCAAGCCGGCTGTCACGGCCGTCGAGGATGACAAGTGCCCGCTCATCGCTGTCGGAGTCAACAAGGTTGGGAATGCCATCCGGGTCGTTCGGGTCCGTTGCGTCAATCTCGGCACTGACCGCGCGACCAAGCGTCTCCTGGCCTATCGTCACAGCGTGACACCCGGGTCTGCCCCGAAGGCTGTTCGATGTGGCGTAGAGTGTTGGAAAGCGACCTGGAACGCCCCGATAGGCATCCGTTCCGTCCGGTGCGTCGCCGTAGTCAGCCCTTGGAGCGGTGCTGCGAGACGCCGGGCCGGGCACGGCGGAGTCGAGAATGGAAAGGACCTCGATGAGATGCCAGTTCTGTGTGCCGTCAGTCCACATCGAGTTGCCATTTATGTCGGGTGGCCAGGACTCGGAGACTACCTCGTAGTCTCCGCTGGCCGCGTCGATGAACACGTAGCGGGTGGGGTGAGCGTAGAAGGCCTCGGGCGAGTCGTCTATGAAAGCGAACCAGGTGTCGTCGTCGATTGCGTATCGGGCGCCGCTCTCCGAGCTGACGATATCACCATCGGACAGAGGCTCGGAGGGCATGTAGGCAGAGACACGCGAGGCTGAAGATGCGGGTGTAAGCACCTCTCCGAGGAGCACCTGGAGCGCACCGAGCTTGTCAAGCGGCTCAGCTACGGCAGGGGGAGGCTCGTCGGGAGGGGGCGGAGGAGGGGGAGAAGGCTGCTGACACGCGACCATAGGGGCCAGCAGGCAAACGACTGTCAGGACAGCTGCCAGCGTCCCAGCCCCAACCCTTGTCGTCCTTCGTCGCGCAGCCACGACCTATGCAGTCTCCTCGTCAGGACAGCCACACCAAACCACGAAAGAGTTGATATGTCAAGTTGTGTGTCGTCAACGTACGAGTGGGGTCGGCTTTTGTGGATGTGGGACCTGTGTGTGATAATGGCGGGAACTCTCTACAACAGGAGTGCCGCATGGCGAGAATCGTACAGGACAGGGTTTCTGAAGAGCAGTTTCAGCGTGACCTGGAGAAATACCGCAGCCGGGCTATCGAGCTTGGCGCCACGGACGCGGAAATCATCGCAACTGAGGCAATCGTGCTGGACGAGCGCGCGCAGGCGAAGTGCAGTTTCCCTACGTGCAAGCTGTACAACACGAACGCCAACTGTCCTCCGCACACGATGCCGGTGAGGGAGTTCAGGGAAGTAGTCAACCGGTACCGCAACGCCGTCTTCTTCAAGGTAGATGTGACGTCGGGGAGCTTCGAGGACTTCGATCGAGTCAACAAGTACGGGGTGACCGATATCGTATGGAAGCTCGAGTCCGAGGCGTTCTACGATGGCTACTACTTCGCCACTGGTTTCGGCAGCACAGGCTGCAAGGGCATCTTCTGCCCGGACACAAGGTGCAGTGTGCTTGACGGTGAGAGTTGCAGGCATCCGTGGAAGGCCCGCCCCGGAATGCACGGTGTGGGGTTCGACGTGTACCGCATGGCTGCTCAGGCTGGCTGGCCGCTCTACCCTGTCGGGCCGTCGACCAACCCCGCCGGAATTCCTTACATGTCCTGTTTCGGCATCGTGTTGGTATACTGAACTCGCAGTGCAGTTGCAGCCAGAGGAGGTGAGGGATGGCGAAGAATTCCGAGAAGTCTTCCACCGGACTGACTACGAACGATGGGTCGACCCTCTGCTATGTACTTGGCTGGATTTCCGGGCTTGTCTTCCTCATCATTGAGACGAAAGACCGTGTCGTGCGCTTCCACGCGATGCAGGCCATCGTGGTGTTCGGCTCGTTGCACATTGCGATGCTGTTGCTGACCAGTCTGCGTTCTTTGTTCGCCTGGACTGTGTGGAGTGGGTCTCTGCTGCCGCTCGAGATCACGTTCACGGTTCTGCAGACCCTGCTGATGGTCTTCTCAGGGGTCCTGTGGATAGTCCTCATGGTTCGGAGCCACGAGGGCCGCACGCTTGTGCTGCCGCTTGCGGGAGAACTCAGCCTCCGTTTTATCTCCCGGCTGGATGGGTCTGTTCCTGACCTTGGCAGCAGTCAGGGCGCGACTGCTGCGGCTGCGGAGGAAGAAGCACGCGATGTCGAACCCCCAAGATCGCGGAGGGAGAGGCGGTTCCGTCGAGAGGAGAGTGGCGCCGGAAGAATCGCTGGCTCCGTTGCAGCCATCGTCTGGAGTATCGTGCTCTTCATCCTGTTCAATTTCTACGCCGGCCACATAGCCTTCTACCAGGGGGTGTCATCGGACGGCGTGACGCAACTCCTGCGCTATCCTGTGCTCACGGCAGAACTCGCAAGGGTCCTGCCCATCCTCAATGCAACACTCGGAGTCACTGTCATCGGCCACGTCGTGGCTCTAAGCGTGGACAGCTTTGCAGTCCGTCAGGTTGTCCACATTCTTGCTCACGTCATGGGCATCGTGACAGTGGTGGTCTTCTTGAGGGTTTTCCCGTTCAATTTCAGCGACTTGCCTTTCGGGGAAGCCGTGGAAGTGTTCCCGAGCATAACGATTGGCTTGCTGACGGTCATTGCCGTGGTGATGGGTATCGAGACCATCGTGCGTCTGGTACGGCTCGTGACGAACGTGGCGTGGGAGGACTAGGGACCGGACAGGCTCCCGCGGAGACACTGCCGCAGAGTGGCGACAGGGACTCCTAGGAGCCTGACTGACTAATCCGTCCTGAACCTTTCGCTATCATCTGTGGTGGAGATTACCATTGGGAGGTGACGGTCGGAGGTGTCTTGCTTTGCCGGAACGAGGTCTCCTCGGATCGCAGTGGGGTGCGTCCTCGG
>JAUVZB010000043.1 GCA_030602785.1 Dehalococcoidia bacterium | reverse complement strand
AGGGAGTAGCGGTCTCTTCCAGGTCACCGACTATCTTGAAGCCCAGGCGATCCGATGGCTTTCTCATTGTCACCTCCTGGGTGACAACTTACCACGTGTGGTTCATAGCTGCACATGCTCTCCAATCCACGGATTACGGGGGTGCCCCGTGTCGCCCGCTTCCGTGTTGGTGGCAGGCCGGCCAGGCATGGTGGCGGCTTGCCGAGGGTGTCCGGCCCTGCGACCCCGTACGCGACCCCGTACGCGTTGACAGCCTACGTACGCGCGCCATATACTACTGCGGCATTGCTGCCCGAGTGGCGCAATGGCAGCGCAACCGATTTGTAATCGGTAGGCTAGTGGGTTCGAATCCCCTCTCGGGCTTCGGTGGAAGTCGCGCGTACGCTTGTGATAAACTAGGGCACTCGGGAGGGGTGCCGGAGTGGTTAATCGGAGCAGTCTGTAAAATTGCCGCCCGTTGGGCTACGCAGGTTCGAATCCTGCCCCCTCCACCATCACAGGCGGCGCTGGCCCACATAGCTCAGTCGGTAGAGCACGTTCTTGGTAAGAACGGGGTCACCAGTTCGAATCTGGTTGTGGGCTCTCTCAGGTAGTTAAGGAGGTTATCGGCAAGATGGCAAAGAAGATTTACGAGCGGTCCAAAGAGCATCTGAATGTTGGCACGATAGGTCATGTGGACCACGGCAAGACAACGCTGACGGCCGCCATGTCCCTGGCTCTCTCGAAGACAGGGATAGGTTACAACCAGTATCGGCCGTTTGACTCCATCGACAACGCTCCTGAAGAGAAGGCCCGCGGTGTGACAATCGCCATTGCGCATCTCGAGTACGAAACGGAGAAACGTCATTACTGCCATGTGGACTGCCCGGGACACGCTGACTACATCAAGAACATGATTACGGGCGCCGCGCAGATGGACGGTGCAATACTCGTGGTGGCGGCGGATGACGGCCCCATGCCCCAGACCCGCGAGCACATCCTGCTGGCACACCAGGTGGAAGTGCCCGCTATGATGGTGGCTCTGAACAAGATTGACGCGATGGAGGACCCGGAGCTTCTCGAGCTCGTCGAGGTCGAGGTCAGGGAGCTGCTGACAGCGAACGGATTCCCCGGCGACGACCTGCCGGTCATCCAGGTGAGCGCACTCAAGGCGCTCGAATGCGGCTGCGGCAGGCGCGAATGCGAGTGGTGCGGGAAGATCTGGAAGCTCCTCGATGCCATGGACTCGTACTTCCCGTCGCCCGTCAGGGACAAGGACAAGCCGTTCATGATGCCCGTTGAAGATGTCTTCAGCATCAAGGGCCGTGGCACCGTCGCAACCGGGAGGGTGGAACGCGGTACTCTGAAATCGGGAGAGGAAGTCGAGCTCGTTGGCCTCAGAGAAACTCGCAAGTCCGTTGCCATCAGCATGGAGATGTTCCACAAGACTCTCTCGAGCACCGAAGCAGGAGACGCGGTTGGTGTGCTTCTTCGCGGCGTTGACCGCGATGAGATCGAGCGCGGCCAGGTAATGGCCAAGCCGGGCACCGCCACGCCGCATACCGAGGCGCAGGCTGAGATTTACATCCTGAAGAGGGACGAGGGCGGCAGACACACTCCATTCTTCACCGGATACAGGCCGCAGTTCTTCATCCACACGACAGACGTGACGGGGGAGATAATCCTCCCCGACGGAGTTGAGATGGCCATGCCTGGTGACAGCCTTACGAGCATGATTATTCGCACCATGGTGCCCGTGGTCATGGAGGAAGGTCTGCGGTTCGCTGTCAGAGAAGGCGGACGTACTGTCGGCGCCGGAGTCATCACCAAGGTAATCAAGTAGAGATGGCTAAAAAGGGCGAACAGCGTATCGTGATACACCTGGCATGTACGGAGTGCCAGGAGCGTACATACACGAGCGCCAAGAACAAGAAGAACGACTCACAGCGACTTGAACTGAAGAAGTTCTGCCCTCGCTGCCGCACCCACACGGCGCATCGAGAGACGAAGTAAGAATGTCACCCAAAGACAAGAAGCACAAGTCTCCCAAACGCGTTGCGGGCCAGGCGGAAGCATCGGCAAAGGACACGACTCAGAATCCGCCTCGTCCTGCCGCCCGTGTGGCGGCTTTCTTGGGAGGAGCCAGGAAAGACTCCGGGGACAAGAAGCGGAAGGTCTCCAAGGCGGCTGTAGTCACGACCAAGAAGCCGTCGCGCTTCAGGTTCTTCGTAGACGCGTTCCTCGAGCTGAAGAAGGCACATTGGCCCACGCGGAAGGAGACCACCAGATTGAGCATCATGGTCTTCGTTGTCTGCGTAGTTGTGGGCGCGTTGCTTGGTGGCTTGGACTTTGTGTTCATGAAGATGATGGGGCTAGTGCTGGTGGGGGGTTAGAGCAGTCATCATGTCTGACGGTCGCTGGTACCTCCTCTACGTGTCATCCGGGCGTGAAGACCGGGCCACACGCAACCTTGAGCAGCGCGTCAAGTTCATGGACGCCGGCGACAAGATCTTCGAGGTCAGGGTGCCGACCACCAACGAGATAGAGATTCGTGGCGGGAAGCGCCGGGCCGTAATCCGCAAGGCGTTTCCGGGATACATCATGGTCCGCATGGACCTTGACGAAGAAAGCTGGGACATCGTCCGAAACACCCCCGGTGTCGCGGGGTTCGTCAGCACCGGCTCAAAGCCCACTCCTCTTGCTGAGGACGAGGCCGATACCATCCTCAAACGGATGGAGGACGCGCCAACGGAGGTCCAGGTGGCCTTCAAGAGGGGCGACAGTGTCCGGGTGACGAGCGGCCCATTCATCGACTTCATAGGAAAGGTTGAGGAGGTTAACCCCGAGAAGGGCAAGGCCGTTGTGGCTCTCTCTTTGTTTGGCAGGGAGACCCCGGTCGAGTTGGACTTCCTCTCAGTGGAGAGACTATAGGCATGGCCAGGAAAAGAGTTACCGCAGTAATCAAACTTCAGATCCAGGCGGGTAAGGCTACCCCTGCCCCGCCGATCGGTCCCGCGCTGGGACAGCACGGCGTCAACATCATGGCGTTCTGCAAGGAATACAACGAGCGGACGTCGTCTCGGGAGGGGTTCATCATCCCCGCTGAGATTACCGTCTACCATGACAGGTCGTACACCTTCATCATCAAGCAGCCACCGGTGTCCGACCTGCTGCGTCGCACGCTTGGCATAGACAAGGGAAGTGGGGCGCCGCGAAGAGAGAAGGTGGGGATACTGACCCGGGAGCAACTGTACGACGTTGCGCGCAGTAAGATGAAGGACCTGAACGCAAGGGACATCGATAGTGCAGCGGCCATCGTTGCGGGCACGGCACGCAGCATGGGCGTCGACGTCGAGAGTGAACAGCAATAGAACCGATACGTTTCAACGGAGACCAGTAGATAATGACAGTGCACGGCAAGAAATACAGGGAAGCCACTGCCCTCCTTGATCTGAAACAGACATACACGCCGCAGGAGGCCATCGAACTCGCCAAGAAGGCATCGTACGTGGGATTCGACGAGACCGTCGAAGTCCATCTGCGCATGGGCCTCAATCCTCGTAATGCGGACCAGCAGGTGAGGGGTGTAGCGCTCCTGCCGAACGGACTTGGGAAAACGATTCGAGTACTCGTATTCACTCAAGGTCCCGCTGCCAAGATTGCCGAGGATGCGGGAGCCGACCATGTCGGCGCCGATGATATCGTGAAGCAGATTCAGGATGGCTGGCTTGAGTTCGACACCGCGATGGCAACTCCAGACATGATGCCGAAGGTCGCCAAGCTCGGCAAGATACTCGGTCGACGCGGACTCATGCCCAACCCTAAGTCCGGTACCGTTGTCCAGGCGGATGACCTTCCTCGTACCATCGCTGATGCCCGCAAGGGTCGCGCCGAGTTCCGACTCGACAGGACGGCCATCATCCACCTTGCAATCGGCAAGCTCAGCTTCGAGGACGAGAAGTTGCTTGGGAACCTCGCAGCAGTGATTGATGCTATCGTGAAGGCCAAGCCAAGTGGCGCCAAGGGCCAGTACATACGCAGCATCACTCTGACTTCAACCATGGGGCCAGGACTCAAACTGGACCTGCGGTCCGCTCTGGCTCTGGCCGAGTAAGACAGCAATCTGGTACAATAGCGCATAGTCGCCAGTGACGGCAGGCGCCCCTTGAGGGCTTAAACTCTACCTGCAGAGGCGTGGGAAGTCCCTGTGTCATTGGCGCAGGGCTCTTTTTTTTGAGGGTGAGGCAATGCAAAAAGAAAAGAAGACTGAAAATATCAACAAGTTCTCGGAGCTTCTTGCCGACAAGGAGTTCGTGGTGTCCACCACTTACCAGGGAGTGTCGTCACAGGCGCTTGCTCAAGTTCGTTGGACTCTTGCGTCTGCCGGGGTTGAGTACCACATAATCAAGAACACCCTGGTTTGTCTAGCCGCCGAGCAGGCGAAGCGGCCGGGCCTCGTGGAGATAGTGGAAGGGCCCACCGCGCTGGGATTTGCCACCGATGCCGTGGAAGCTGCGAAGGCGATTCGTCAGCAGACCAGGGGCAGGGACTCGCTCATCCAGATACGCGGGGGACTCCTGGGAAACCGTGTCCTCGCAGCCACGGAGGTCATGGCTATTGCCGACCTTCCGCCGCGTGATGTGCTCATTGCACAGCTGGCAGCACAGCTACAAGCCCCGGTCAGCAGGCTGCACCGCGCCCTTTCGTGGCCTTTGCAGGGATTGCGTAACGTTCTCCAGGCGAGAGTAGAACAACTTGCCTAGTAGTCAAGGAGGTATTGATATGTCAGCTGAAGAAACCAAGGCCGCCGAAGAGGCGCAGGCGGAAGAGAAGAAGCCGGCGAAGCCGAAAGCCAAGAAAGAGTCCAAGGCTCTTGGAGTCGACGAGATCATCGCAGCCGTGAAGGAGATGACGGTCGTTGAAGTCTCCGAGCTGGTGAAGGCGCTCGAGGATGAGTTCGGCGTCAGCGCCGCACCCGTTGCTATGGCAGCACCTGCGGCAGCCGGTCCTGCCGAGCCAGTCGAAGAAGAGGAAGAGAAGATCGAGTTCACGGTAGTGCTCACGGCGATAGGCGAGAAGAAGATCGAGGTCATCAAGGCCGTGCGTGCAATCACGGACCTTGGACTCAAGCAGGCGAAAGACCTCGTCGAGGGTGCCCCTCAGACCATAAGAGAAGGCATCTCGAAGGATGAGTCTGCAAGCATCAAGACGCAGCTTGAGGCCGCCGGCGCCACCGTTGAAGTCAAGTAGGCAACGGCTACAAGCAGCCTGATATCCATCGAGGCGCGCGCCCGCTCACTGTGGCGCGCGCCTCTTGTCGTCCTGCTGACGTCCCACGACTGTGGCGTCCACCGCGGACTGCCGTCTCGCAGAAATCCGAGTGCTGTGCATCGGCATGGCCCATTGACTTCCACCACTCATCAAGCTACCGTCAGTAACGGGTTTCTAACCGAAGGAGGGTCAAGCATGGCTGGAGAGAAGACCAGTATGGGCATGGAGCAGAACGTCGCAGGGCTGTTGTGTTACGTGGCGGGGTGGATCACAGGAATCGTCTTCCTGCTGATGGAGAAAGAGAACCCTTTTGTACGTTTTCACGCGATGCAGTCGATAGTCGTCTTCGGTATCCTTACGGTGGTCAGCCTCATACTGGGAGTCATCCCGGTGATTGGCTGGGTGGTCAGCTGGTTGGTTGGAGTGTTGGCGCTGATCCTGTGGATCGTCCTGATGGTTAAGGCCTACCAGAACGAGATGTACAAGCTTCCCTGGGCAGGCGACTTCGCAGAAAAGCACATCTAGGCAGACTGGTAGCGGCAGCCGGCATGAGGTTGGGGGCGAGACGGCGTGTCGCGTCTCCTGGAACCGGTCGGTTGGAGGTGCCGGAGGGTGGGGCGGAGTATTCGTGACAGGTGGTGTCCCGAGTGATTGTCACCACCGATAGGCGATGCTACGGCCCTGAATAGAAGGCGATACCCAGCAGGCCTGACCCGGCAACCACCTGTGTCGCTGGAGTTAAGCGGACCTGGTACAACTCGGCGGGCCGGAATCGTTCCTTGATGACGCTCGCTAGCTGGACGGCTTCCTGCGGCCGGTCAACATCCATCACGGCAACGTGCAACGGCTGCGCATCGTCTGCGCCATCGTCCAGCAGCTTGACGAGTTTCACCGCACCCTGCGACCTTGACCTGACGAGGCCAAGGGGTCGGGTCTCGCCCCGGGAAAGGCCGACGATTGGCTTCACGTTGAGTACCGAGCTTGCCCACGCAGTCAGCTTGTTGACGCGTCCTGTCCTGGCCAGGTAGCGGAGCGTATCAAGGGCGAAAATCGAACTGACTCTCGCTTTCACGGCGTCGCCGGCTTCGACCACCTCCTCAATGCCGCCGCCGCCTTCCGCAGCCCGGGCGGCCGCCAGTGCGATGAAGCCCTGGGCCATGGTGGTCGTGGCTGAATCGAGCAACTCTATCCGCAGCCCCGGAACGGCCTCTTGTGCCATGTCGGCCCCGGCCCTTGCGAGCGAGATCGTGGAGGTGAACTGGGAGAACGCGACCACGTGGACGATGTTCTTCGATTCGCGGCCCAGTTCGATGTAATGCCGGCAGTAGTGCTCAGGGGGCCATGGAGTGGTGTCGATGTCCGGGGTTTCCTGCAACTGTCGGACCACCTCCGGGGGCAACTCCTCAGCGCTGTCCTCGTATGTCTTCCCGCCCGCCGTGACCCGAACCGGGATGATGTGGATGCCGTACTCTTCGATGACGTGCTGCGGCAGGCAGGCAACGCTATCGGTGACAACAGCGACTCCGCTCATATAGTCGGCATCCGTCAGACCGAATCCGCCGGCGACGGTTCGTCCGGCTCAGGCCGCGTTTTCTCTTCGAGCCATTCGGCCATGGCGTCGAGCGCCAGGCCGATGTTTCCTATCTGGCAGTGGTTCTGGGCCTGCTCTTCACGAGTGAAGACCCGGCCGGTCACGGATTTGGCATTCACGAGTGCCTTCACCTGCATGTCGTGCATCTTGAGAGGGATGAAGTGGTCCTCACTGCCTGTGAGAATCAGGACGTCCTGCTGCACCAGTTCGGAGTGAAGGTTCCTCGCGCTGAGTTGCAGCGCAGCATCCATCGCCTCCATGGGCGTCTTCTTATCCGCCATGAACATCAGGTTGCCGATTGACCAGCGGTGCATCTCGTCCTTCTCCATCTTCTTGCGTACTGCCCAATTCGAGAACCCGCGCAGGTACTGGAAGAATAGCCTGCCCAGTAGCTGTGCGGCCGCGTTCTGGAACTGCATGTAGTCATAGGCGATGGCCGAGGCGGCGACCCTCCTGATTCGCGTATCGAGTGCAGCCGCCCTGAGGCACAAGTACCCTCCCATCGAGATGCCGAGCAACGTGACATCCTTGAGGCCGAAGTAGTCCAGCACAGCTCCGGTCGGTAGCTCCCACCTGTAGTCGAGGGGAAGTCCGTGCTTGCGCCGCGCACCACCCTGCCCGGGCCCTTCGAAGGCGATGACTTCGTAGCCACGGTCGGCGAAGTATCTCATCCAGGAGTAGAACTCCTCGATGAAGGAATCGAATCCTCCGTGCATGACGATGGTGCTCCGCTTCTCACCACCCGCGGGTGACACCCTCATGGCCGGCAGAAACGCGCCATCGTAGGGCACGGTGAACCGCTCGATGCCTTCATCCTGAAACACCTTGTAGAACAGGTCAATGAATCTGTCATACAGGAGGGCTTTGTCCGGGTCGTCCTGCGACGTGTAGAACTCGGCGGCGCGATAGTAGAAGGCCGCGTTCATGAGCCGGTCTTCGGCAACGGCCTTCTCCGCCTGTCGCAACATCTCGGCCTTCCACTCGGCGAAAGAGTTGACGCGCTGGCCGGCCTCCTGCATATCCTCGAATCTTGCGTAGCCGAGGGAGTGCCAGCGGTTCAACTGGAAGTTGAAAATCTGCTTCTCGTGGAACTCGTGGTACCCGACGGGGAAGGTGAACTCGATTCTCTTCTTGTCCGTCATCTTATCGCCCTCACACACAGATATGACCTCACCGCCAATCCTGGTAGTCTTGAACCATTGTGGAATCATTACACCACACGCTTCTGAAACGCAAGGCGGCGGGACTACATGCGCGCGGGCGCCGCAAAGAACTGCATGGGTGAGGAGAGAGCCATCTCCTGCTTTCGCGCGCGATGTTCGATGTCGAGGGGTTATCGCTGCATCCTGCGCGCTCAGTCGGCCCGGCGCGTCCGCCACCGGGTGATATTGCAAGGCGAGCACTTGCGCTCACGAAGCGTGTCGCCACGGTGGTCGCAGCCACATTCGTGTGAATGGCGGATGCAGCTTTCGAGAGGCCATGTCAGCTGAAACCTTCCTCAAGCTGACTGAACATATGCCCACACGTACCTGCGGGCAAACCCGGCCGACGTGTTCGCCGAACGCGGGGAAGGTGACGGGATTTGTGGACCATCAACACAGGCATCGTGCCAATTCTTGACAGCTGGCTGGTCGTGTGAGACCATAGCGGTCGAGTTCAGCCATCGACGTCAAGTCGACGGGTGCTAGGGTTTGCTGGTGAGGAGGAGCCGGCGTGGTGGTGTTCTTGGCGGCGCTCGAGCGGCCCCACTGTAGGCGATTGCCTCTCAAGAACCTCTTAACGAGGGTCCCGAGAAGGGGAGGTGGGCAATATGGACAGCACTTGAGAGTGACAGAGGTTTCGTGTTTCAGCTGGAGGTAAAGGAGGTGTTCAGATGATATTGAGAAGGGCGAAGGTTGTAACACTCCTGGCATCGGCACTGGTGATTCTAACTCTCGTGGCTCCCGGGTGTGCGCCATCGGAGGCGGAGTATCCGAACAAAGCGATAACACTTGTGTGCCCCTGGGGTGCGGGGGGAGGAACCGACAGGATTTCGCGCTACCTGGCTGACAAGATGAGTATCGAACTGGACCAGCCAGTCGCGGTAATCAACAAGACAGGCGGCAACGGCGCAGTGGGACACAACGCAGGCGCCCTGGCAACCCCGGATGGGTACACAATCTGTATCTCCACCTGGGAACTCAGCATTTTGCGTCATATGGGTTGGTCTGACATCGCCTATGACACTGTCAGGGGCGTAGCACTGTTAAACAAGGATGCGGCCGGCTTGCTGGTCCACCCGGATGACGCCGCGGCGAATGGATGGAAGGACGCGTCTGACTGGATCACCTACGTGAAGAACAATCCCGGTCTCCAGGCTTCTGGAACGGGTACGGGTGGCGTGTGGCACGTGGCCCTGCTGGGAATGCTCGCGGCGGCCGGAGTTGGGCCGGATGCCGTCGAATGGCTCCCCAGCAAAGGCGCTGCCGAGGGAATTACGTGGTTGCTCGGCCAGCACATCGACGCGGTAACCTGCAGCATCGTGGAGGCAGGACCACAGATCGAGGCCGGCACGTTGGTACCTCTTGCAACTATGAGTGCCGAGCGAATGGCGGCCTTCCCTGACATTCCAACCTTGATGGAGGCTGGAATAGACTGGGAACTCGGTGCCTGGAGAGGTATCACCGTACCGAAGGACACGCCCGACGAGGTGGTCGACACCCTGCACACCGCAATAAAGACAATCCTTGACAGCAAAGACTGGCAGGACTGGATGAGCGACCAGGGCTTCGGTCAGCTCTACCTGGATTCTGCGGGCTTCGACACATTCATGGCGGAGGACTACGAGGCAGCTGAACGACTGCTCAAGGCAGGTGGCCTGATATAGTAGTTGAGGCGGCTGACCGCTGTACACACCAATTGTAGGTGGTGGGGCGGTAGTGTGGACTACCGCCCCAGTTTCTTGCTTCGGTGGAGTTGCATAGTCAGCGAGAGGTCTGGAAAGCGTTGAACGCCTGGAAAACGGATATCATCACCGGGATAGGCGCGATAACCTTTGCTGGTTTCGTGATTGGAATCTCGTTCCGCTTTCCCGCTTCGCGTGGGGCGGATTTTGGCCCGTCTCTCTTTCCCCGGGTGATCGCAGTAGCCCTGATATTGCTCGGCACGGCAGTGCTGCTGCAAAGCCGGAAAGGCAGGATTGAAGCTCAGAATGCCGCGGCGCCGGTTACTGAAGGCCAGTATGGGCCAGCCTCCACCGGCCTCCGCAACGTGGCTATCACCGTCGCGGCCATTGTCGTCTACATCGTGGTCGTGGAGAAGCTCGGTTTCATTCCAACAACCGCCGTGTTTCTGTTTGTGCTGATGAAGGTGTTCGGGCTATCCGCGGCCAGAAGCCTTGTCTTTTCGTGTCTCTGTACCGGATTCGTCTTTGCCCTGTTTTCTATGGTCCTCAGGGTGATACTTCCTTGATAACAGGGCGCGCGGGCTGCAGAAGAAGGTAAGCATGATTGGCGAAGTAGTCGCTTCAGTCGCGCAACTGGGGGTCTTGGGCCCCTGGATAGCGGGCATGTTCCTGGGCATCTTCGTGGGAGCCATGCCGGGCCTGACCGCCACCATGGCCACCGCTATCCTGGTGCCCATTACTTACTACCTCTCCCCTATGGGCGGACTTGCCATGATTCTGGGTTGTGCCTGCGTGGCCATTTTCGCCGGTGACATTCCGGCGACGTATCTCAGGGTGCCGGGGACTCCATCTTCCGGGGCCGCCGTGTTGGATGGCTACGAGATGACCAGACAGGGGAAGGCTTCGCTGGCACTGAACCTTGACCTGATATGTTCAACGCTGGGGGGACTGGTTGGCTTCACACTGCTGATTGTCGGCGCCACGGCGCTGGCAGCGGTCGCACTCAAGTTCTCCTTCTACGAATTCCTCTGGGTAGCAGTGTTGGGGCTGGCAACCTGCGTGGTCATATCCAAGGGCACACAGGTCAAGGGTGCGATATCCGTCGCGATAGGGCTTTTTGTTTCCACCATCGGCGTCGACATAGTGACGGGCTATCCCCGCTTCACTTTCGGCAATGTGAACCTGTTGGCAGGGGTGAGCTTCATCCCGGCGATGATCGGGCTCTTCGGCATCCCGGTTGTCCTGCGTACCATCGCAAGACCCAGACACCTGGACCTGCCCAGCGTAGAGGAGAAGCAGAGATACGGAATCGCCGACGTTCTGCCCAGGCTCGGCAAGTACCGGACTCTCATCCTGCGTTCGTCCCTCATAGGGACCTTCATCGGCAGCCTTCCCGGCGCGGGGGCGGACATCGCTGCCTGGGTGGCCTACGGGGTGGCGAAGCGTGGTTCCAAAACCCCCGAAAGATTCGGCACAGGGATTGAAGAAGGCGTAGTAGCACCCACCAGCGCTAACAACGCCGGCATCGCAGGGGCGTGGATTCCTGCTTTGGCGCTCGGAATCCCGGGAGACTCGATTACAGCCATCATACTCGGTGCGGCGATGATCTATGGCCTGCGGCCGGGTCCGCTCATGTTTGTAGGACAGAGTGGCGAGTTGGTGCGGGGGATATTTGCCATCGGAATTATGACGCAGATCATGCTCGTCCCGCTGGGCTACCTGGCTATCAGGGCATTCAGTGCAGTTTTCAAGCTGCCCAACAGCATTGTCATGCCGATGATCTTGCTGTTCTGCATCGTTGGCTCATACTCCTTGAACTTCAGCATGTTCGACGTCGCGCTCATGTTTCTCTTCGGACTCCTTGCTGTCTACATGGAGCACAACGGCATACCTCTGCCCCCGCTTGTCCTCGCGATAATACTCGGACCGTTGATTGAGAGGAACCTCAGGTTGGGCCTCATGCAGACCGGAGGGAGTCTCCTGCCTTTCTTCACAAGGCCGATCTCCGCCGTCGTGCTGGGGGCGCTTCTCCTGTTCCTGTTCTGGAATAGAATCACCCCTCTCCTTGCCAGGATTCGCTCTAGCCGTCAGTCGAACAAGTAGAACCCCGATCATCCGTGCACTACTCGACCAGACTAGAGCGGCAGGCCTTGCGTGGTCGCACTCGCGTCCCGTGACACGATGCCAGAGAGACAGTGGCCTGTCTCTGCAACGAGTGTGAATCAGATGCCAGAGCCACTTGTGGCCCACATCGTTGTTGTCGTCACTGCGGCCAGCCCGGCACTGCGGGTCAGCGCCGACGTCAACGCAACTACTCTTCGTCGCTCTCCAGGTACTCCAGCATCTGCCCGAAGCTCTTGGGCATTACGGCGCCGAACGTGAGATAGGACCTTGTCGGGTATCTGGTTCCGCGCTTGTGGCTTTCTTCGAGTCCCTCAGCCAGTGCATCAGCCTGGCTAATCGGCAGAGCGAAAGACGCCTCGTCATCCTGTGCCTGTGCAATCACCCGGTCGCCACCACCTGCGATGACATATTGGCACTTGTCAGTCAGCATCGTTCGAGCAATCTGTTCCGCGCACGCGAAGCCACCCGCACTCCTGGAGACGATAGGTTCCCCCGTTGCGTATACCGTCGCTTGAATCAACCTGGCTATCTGGGCAGGGTTGCCGTAGACCACGATTACATCGGGTTCGAAAGCGGCCCGCTCAATCGGTGCCGCTACAACGTGGCTGTATCGTCCTGCCTCGAGTCGAGCCATCCCGGAGGCCAGGTTGGCCGTCATTTCCTGAGTGGGCACCCAGAAGGGGATGCCGAAGCTCCCATCCAGAAACCTGGGCTTGGCCGGCAGGAGCCCCAGCGCCACGGCTCCGATAGGGCAGAGCATGTCATCCTTGCTCATTGCGATGACCATGCCATGGCGACGGGCCAGCGCGATGCCCTGGCACAAGGGCATGGTCGTTCCCAGGTCGCGTTTCGGCATCTTCGCTCTCTCGGGAATCTCGTCTGCTGAATCAATCATCTTGATTGCCACCGGAGAAGTCGCCGGGCGAACATACGTATCCAGAGACTGCCGGATTATTGTGAGGTCCATGTCAAACGTCCTCCTGTGCTCTGAGTCGCTCGCATTGTAGCAGCGGTGTTCTCGTTTCCGCCATTGGGGGAGGGGAGTCGTCAGGCGCACATTGGCTCCTCTACTGTCTTGTCGAGTGCGACACTGCAGGGCCCGCGTGATGCGAAATCTTGATGAGAGCCGGAGCGTCCGAATCAGCGATTATCCGACGCCCCAAAGCGGAGCGGCGGGCGAGTCCTACGTGTTGCCCTGGATGAATGCCGCTCCACAGGCTCCGGGGCCGAAATACGTACCAAGTGTGGCCCCGCAACGTGAGCGGAGAATCGGCAGCCCGGGGAAGTGCCGCGAGAGATATTCCGCGAGAGATTCCATCCCTGCCTCGTCCGTTGTGTGTCCAACCACAACGTGTGAAATGGCCCCATAGCTCGCGATGAGTTTGCACAGGCGTTGCAGAGCACGTGCGCGACCGCGCACGCGCTCGATGGGATAGGCGGCGCCATCGCGTAGGCCGACAATCGGCTTCACATGCAGCATCGACCCCAGAAGCGCGGATGCCTTGCCGATTCGGCCGCCCCTGTGGAGGTACTCGAGGGTGCCGAGTGCGCCGACGAGATGGGTGCGAGGAACGGCTGACCGCGTGACCCTTGCGATGTCATCCAGGCACGCGCCCTCCCGTGCCATGGTCGCAGCTTGGATGACGAGAAGGCCCAGCGCCAGCGACGCAGTGGCGCTGTCGATAACCTCGATGCGGCAAGGCGTGTGCACTTCCTCTTTGCCCACGAGGGCAGAGTTGTACGTGCCGCTGAGCTTCGGGGATATGTGTATGGAGACAATGTCACCGGTCTCCTGCGCGAGGCTCTCGTACGCGTCGGTGAATGCGCCGGCTGGGGGGGCCGACGTCCTCGGCAGAGGGGTGTTGGGAGCAGTCAGTCGGCGGTAGAACTCATCTTTCGAGATGGTCACTCCGTCCTCGAAGCTCTCCTCCCCGAAATAGACATGAAGGGGAATGACGACAACCCCAAGCTCATCCACGACCTCCTGCGGCAGGTCGGCTGTGCTGTCGGTGACTACTCGAACGGACATGCGAGAAACATAGCACAACTCGCGGCCAGGTAGGCATAACTTACCGGATGGTGCGCTTGTGCAGTGCGGGCCTCCTAGCGCTTGTGGGAGATGAATGCCGGGAACACCGTAGCGTTCGAATCTAGAAGCTTGCGCTCTGTTGACAGATGGAATCGTGACGCCAGGCTACGGAAGAGACTCCGGTCGCGCGCACGCTTGTTGCTCTGCCGGGAGCCATTGAGTTCTCAAAGGACGCTGAATATAATGCGGACCATCTGATCGTTGGAGGTGTTCTCATGGCATCATCGGGTTTGATCAGTCGAATGTGGCGGGCAACGAAACTGCAGTCCAGCCTCTACGAGGAGGTGGAGGCGGACAAGAAGGCAACGACCCCGGCCCTGATCGCAGTCGTCATCGTTAGTGTGGCCACCGGCCTTGGTGTCGGCCTTGGCGCGTTCTGGGCGGGAGGAATAAGCGCCGCACTGATGGGGCTTCTGATAGGAGCCGGGACTGCGCTTGTTGGATGGCTGGTGTGGGCGCTCTTCGTTTACCTCATCGGCGTAAGCATCCTCAAGGGGAAGCAGACCCAAACTTCGTGGGGTGAAGTGCTCCGGACGATGGGTTTTGCGAACTCGCCCGGGTTCTTCCGCATCTTTGCTTTCATACCTGTGGTCGGTGGCATCATCGCCATCCTTGCCTCGATATGGGCACTCATCGCCGCCGGCATAGCGGTCCGCGCTGCGCTGGATTTCTCCACGTGGCGTGCGGTTGTGACTGCGCTTCTGGGATGGTTGGCGTACACCGCCCTGGTGTTTGTGCTGTCCGCTGTCTTTGGCGGCTTGCCGTTGTTCGGCGGGTTGACGATGTTCGGATAGGGTTGCGCCCGTACGGTTCAGTGGCACCGACACGTACTCGTGTCGGTGCCACTCGTTTCACCCGTGCAAGGCGACCGCTGGCTGAAGAGGCCGGACGTCTGTGCGTGAGCATCGCTCACGTCGCTCTCTGGACGGGCGCAAGGCCGAAGGTCTTTGGAGCCGGAGAGAGTTCGCGGGATAACCATGCTTGTCTCTTGACAGAACACTCGCCTCGGCGTCAGTATCAGTGCGACGGTGTCGATCACGCGAGTGGAGATGCTGGAAGGTGGAATTGGCAGACGGTTGTGCCACAAGCGGCCCGGGCCGGAACGCGGGCGGCTGAGACAAGTATAGCGTCCGCAGAACTCGCACAATGAAATGAGGAAGGAGACTCAGCATGAATCACGAAGAACTACTCCAGGAATTGGAAATGAGGAAGACGAAGGCCCGTGCGCAGGGTGGGCCGGAAAAGATACAGCGGCAGCATGACCGTGGCAGACTGACGGCGCGGGAGCGCCTCGACAAGTTGCTCGACCCGGGCTCTTTCGTGGAATTCGGTCTGCTCGCGTATTCGGAATGGCCCGGGATGGAGGAGAAGACGCCCACCGACGGCTTGATCATGGGGTACGGCAGAATCGGTGGCAGGAGAATCGCAATCTCAGCGAATGACTTCACGGTCATGGCCTCCACGAATGCCAAAATCAACCTGAGAAAACTGCTCCAGTTCAAGACACAGGTGGGGAAGCTGGGAATCCCGTATATCCACCTGGGAGAAGCCGGTGGAGCGCGGATGCCTGACTGCCAGGGGTCGGCCAGGATGTTTGAACTCGGCGGCGGCGGCACGGACACGCTGTGGGCGGAGTACGTTCACTTGCGGGAGCAGCCGTACATCTTCGCCGCCATGGGGGAATGCTACGGCGTGGCGGATTTTCAGGCATGCGTTGCGGACTTCGTGGTTCAGGTCAAGGGAAGTGCTATCGCAGTCTCAGGGCCGAGGGCGCTGGGCAGAGCCATCGGGCAGACGTACACCGGCGAGGAGATGGGCGGATGGAAGGTCCACTCCAAGGTGACTGGAATGACCGACCAGGTGGCGGAGGACGAGGAGCACTGTTTCGACATCATCAGGAAATACCTTGACTACATGCCGGACAACTGCAACCAACTCCCTTCCGCTCGCCCTGTGCCGGAGGGTTCAGAAGAAAGGATGGCGAAAATCCTCGACTTCCTTCCTGAGAAGAACACAAGAGTCTACGACATGCACAAGATCGTGCGGTGCATCGTTGACGGAGGGGAGTACCTGGAGCTGAAGCCCGCTTTCGGCGCCATGGTTATCACCTGCCTCGCTCGCATTGACGGGTACGTGGTCGGTATCCAGGCCAGCAATCCGCTTGTGAACGTGGGCTCCACCGACACCGATGCGCTGGAGAAGTCCATGAGCTTCATGTGCCTGTGCGACTCCTACAACATCCCTCTCATCTTCATGAACGATACGCCGGGCCACATGACCGGCAGGGAGGCGGAGGTGAAAAGGGTCGGCTCCCGCGTCGTGAATCAGATCCAGGCCTTGATGCAGGTGACGGTTCCGAAAATCACCATCAACATCCGCAAGAACTACGGACAGGCGATGATAAACACGTGCAGCCTTGGCTCAGGGCATGATTTCCTGGTCGCATGGCCGACGGCGGAGATAGGTTTCATGGACCCGGCGATCGCGGCGGATGTGGTATATGGCAGTCTGCCCGAGGAGGAAAGGCGGGAGTTGGTGGAGAAGATGCAGTCTGATACTTCGCCATACCCCGCCGCAGGCTCATACTGGCTACAGGACGTCATCAGCCCGTACGATACGCGCAAGTACCTCATCAACGTCCTCGACATAGTTCGGAATTCGGAAACCCGCGGCATGAGCAGGCATCTGCTTGGCAACTGGCCGAAGAAGTTCTAGAGTTCGAGGGACACTATGACCAGGAAGAGAAGGTGAAGATACTGTGTTAGTCCTGCCAGATGACAGAACCGCTGTGCCTAACCCCATCAAGTGGTACAAGAGCCTTGCCACAAGGAAGGGGCGACTGAAAGCCGGAGCTTTTCTCGTTGAAGGCGAGAGGGCCATCAAGCAGATAGCCGGCAGCAGTCCGGATGCGATAATCGAAATCGTATGCACGCAGGAAGCGGCGCCTCCCGGCGACGAATACCCCCTGCGCTTTGTGACTGAGAGACAGATGGACATGGTCTCCGCCACCCAGACGCCGCAGGGAACGATTGCTGTTGTCCGTCTGCCCCTGAATATCTACGCGGACCGGCTGCCGGACGACGTCGGCGGCAACATCCTGCTGCTGGAGGACGTGCAGGACCCGGGGAATGTGGGCACGCTCATCCGCACCGCCGCAGCCTTTGATTTCTCGGGGGTAATCCTTACGGACAACTGTGCTGACCCTCTGTCTCCAAAATGCGTTCAGTCGGCTGCCGGCACGGTGTTGTCTCTGTGGCTCCGAAGGACTCCCTGTTATCGGGACCTTGCGGAAGAACTGAGAAGTCGTGGGTACTGCCTCGTGGCTGCTGATCTCGGCGGCGCGGAAGACACATCGGTTCTTCGATGCGGGGACAAGCTCCTGCTTGCACTGGGCAACGAAGGCGTTGGCCTTTCAAAGGCGCTGCTTCGTATGACCGACCACAGGTTGAGACTGGCCACAATGGGGCAGAAGGCGGAATCGCTGAACGTAGCGGCTTGCGGCGCAATCTGTATGTATCTGAGCCGCCAGAGCTAGTGGGCCTTCGGGTGGCCTGGGACCGTGAGGTGCTCTCCTGCGTGTGGAGCGTGATACTGCGCGTCATCCGGCGTATATCTCAATAGCAGGGCACATGAGAATGCTCGGCCCTGCTGCTGGAGGTATGAAAATGCGGAAGACGGCGTTGGTATTGATTGCTTCAATTCTTGCCCTCACTCTCGCGGGGTGCGCCGCTCCTGCGGCCTCGGCCGATGAGCTGCGCTCTTCGGAACCGCGTGAGACAGCGCTACCGCTGCCTTCCGGCGATATGGGCGCGCTCCTGGAAGGCAACGGTGCGTTCGCCTTCGACCTGTACCATCAGGTTGTAGAGGGCACGGAGAACCTCTTCTACTCGCCATACAGCATCTCCCTTGCGCTGGCCATGACGTACGCCGGGGCGCGCAGCGAGACTGAGGAGCAGATGGCACAGGCGCTGCACTTCGGACTGCCTCAGAACCGGCTTCACACCGCGTTCAACATCCTTGACCAGGAGCTGGGCGCGCGCGGTGAGGGTGCACAGGGCAAGGACGGTGAAGGCTTCCGCCTCAACATTGTGAATGCCATCTGGGGCCAGAAGGACTACAGCTTCCTGCAGGACTACCTTGACACGCTGGCCCGGAACTACGGCGCGGGTCTGCGCGTCGTTGACTTCATCGGCGCTCCTGAGCCCTCGCGGATTACCATCAACGACTGGGTTGAGGAACAGACAGAGGAGCGCATCAAAGACCTCATTCCCAAGGGCGCCATCAACGTGTTGACCCGCCTTGTCCTTACCAACGCGGTCTACTTCAACGCCGCGTGGGAGTCCCAGTTCGAGGAGGGCTTCACAGCGCCCGGCCCGTTCCATCTGCTCGATGGCGCAGAGGTCAACGTCCCGATGATGCGGCAGACGGAGGGGTTCGGCTATGCCAGTGGCCCCGACTTCGAAACCGTCGAATTGCCGTACGACGGCCATGAGCTATCCATGGTCATCCTTCTGCCCGCGGCTGGCCGGTTCGAGACATTCGAGGGCTCGCTTGACTACGGTGTCGTCAAGAGCGCCATCGGCGCCTTACAGCACACTCAGGTTGCTCTGACCATGCCCCGGTTCAAGATGGAGACCAGTTTCAATCTCAACGACGCTCTCTCGGAGCTGGGTATGGGCATCGCCTTCGAGCCGACAGTCGCTGACTTCTCCGGCATGGACGGCGGACGGGACCTGTTCATCTCCGACGTTGTGCACAAGGCCTTTGTGGAGGTGGACGAGGCAGGGACGGAGGCGGCCGCAGCCACGGCCGTCATCATGGAGGCCACGGGCATGCCGGCCCAACCGGTTGAGGTCACCATCGACAGACCGTTTGTGTTCCTGATTCGGGATATGGAGACCAACGCCATTCTGTTCGTCGGACGGGTGATGAATCCGGAGTAGCAGACCACAGTTGCCCGCGGGGGGGAGTGGTTTCGTATGTAGGGGCGGACCTCCGTGTCCGCCCGCGGTGGTGGGATGTTTTCGGATGTAGTGGCACGTTGCACGTGCCCATGGGGACATGATGGTGGTTCGTGATGTAGGGGCGGACCTCTGTGTCCGCCCTTGGTGGTGGGATGTTTTCGGATGTAGGGGCACGTTGCACGTGCCCGTGGGGACATGGTGGTGGTTCGTGATGTAGGGGCCGTTCGTGAACGGCCCGGTGGTCGATGAAGGTCACGGTAGCAGCCAACCATGCAGGTATCACGGCGCGGTGTGGGCTCCGAATGTAGGGGCGTGGCATGCCTGTCCCGTCCCCTTGTCGTCACACAACGTCGCGATGGCCAGCACAGCCGTGAACGACAGACTCGCCCACGGGCGGACACAGAGGTCCGCCCCTACAGGGAACCGGGCAATTCCACCCTGCCAGCCGTCCGCCCGTGGTGGCGTGGTGTGGTTTCGAATGTAGGGGCCAGGCATGCCTGGCCCGCCCCCCTGTCGGTGCACAACGGCGCGAAGGCCGGCACAGCCCTGAATGACACACTACCCGACGGGCGACGCATGCATCGCCCGTTCCGTTTGTGCCCCGTCAACTGCCTGCGTAGGGTGGATGTGGGGATGCCGTAGAGGCACGTTGCACGTGCCCGTGGGGACATGGTGGTGGTTCGTGACGTAGGGGCGGACCTCCGTGTCCGCCCGTGGTGGCGTGGTGTGGTTTCGGATGTAGGGGCCAGGCATGCCTGTCCCGTTCCCTTGTCGTCACACAACGTCGCGATGGCCAGCACAGCCGTGAACGGCACACTGCCCGACGGGCGACGCCTGCATCGCCCGTTCCGTTTGCGCCCGGTCAACCGCGTATGTGGGGTGGATGTGGGGATGCCGTAGATACCGTCTTGCATGTCAAGCTGCTATAGCTATGGCAGGGTCGAATGGGCTTCCGTTCTTGAGCACTCCGAAGATGATGTGAACGAGTTTGCGCATAGCCGCGCCCACGATGACCATGTTGCATTTGCCATAGCC
>JAUVZB010000108.1 GCA_030602785.1 Dehalococcoidia bacterium | reverse complement strand
CTCTCCCGCACGCCTGGCTTCCTCCAAAAGGGCAGGATGGTCTAGGGGAAGTTCCTCTTTTGTCTCTCGTAGCGCCTCTTCCCAATCAACCTTCTGGGATGGGGTAACCTTTCCAATAGGGCCGTATTGGGGGTTGCCTGGTTTGTTCTCCGAGACCGGAGGCGGCCCTTTCACCTTCAGCGCCAGCTGGCCCCCAGGGTTTTGGAAAGCAGGTGCGGAGGTGTCAACGCCGGGGAAGTACTTGGCCTCACACTCGGCGCAGATACCGTCGCTCGTAGGATCCTTCACCACGGACGGCACTTTCATCATCACGTAGCCGAGGATCTTCGGAGGGAGGCCTTTGGCCTTCCTTTCGGCCTTGCAGTAGACGCAGATGATGGGGACGCGCTGCATCGACCCGGGTGAGGAGGTCTGGTCCTCCTTGGAGGGGAGGGCCTGTTTCTCTGTAGGCTCGGATGTGGGGTTGCCTCGTCCTCCGAACGAGATCAGTCGCTCGAGGGGGAACGAGCTGATGGCTCCCAGCCCCCAGGCGGCGAACTTCTCCGCCTTCCGGACCTTCTCTCCCCCTCTGAGACTGCCGATGCGACGTACCATCTTGGTCCCTCCTCGGCTCTCTGCGGGCCATTATACGACGGTGTAGCGCCGGTGTCGATTGGTCCTTCACTCGTGAAAGAGGGGTTGTCCAACAGCGAGAGGTGCTATAGACTTGGTACAAACCCGGGGGTTGGTCACCATGATGGCGGCCAGGCCCCTTGTTTTTTGGGGCCACATGGCGCAATGGCCAATAGCCCCACGCATGGCGCGAAAATAGGAGACTGTCACCAGGAGGGGGCCATGGCTTTGAAGGAATATGCAGAGGCTCTGCGGGAGCTGATGAAGGAACGGAATGAGATTCCCATCGAGGAGGCCCGCCAGTGGCTCGGTGACCAGGGCGACGACAATCCGAACGGGACTATCGGCGCTCCGATCCGTTGGGGCTGGTGGCACAAGAGTGCTGACGGTACCACCCTGGTGGTCGGGAGGACGCCGCTGGCCCCCAAGGCTACGAAGACGAAGGACGAAGATGACGAGTCGCCTCGGGACCCCGCTACTCTGGACGATCCGGCGGACCAGATGGCAGCCATCGCTCAGCAGCTGGGGATACCGACGAGGAGCGCCCGGGCCATTGCGACATACGTCACCAGGTCCTACGATTTCGACAACCCGGAGCAGGTCTGGAACGCCCTCAAGGAGGTTACCGAGATAGGCCCCAGCCAGCGGAAGCGGCTGTGGCGCACCTGGACGTCCTGGAGAGGCGTTGATGCCCCGCCGGAGCTGGTGCAGCGGGTAGAGCAGGAAAACGTCCAGGAGGTCAAGGGGATCGCCCGCGGGGACGGGGCCCAGCCGAGCCGCCGCTTCGTGGCCGTAGACGGCGAGGTGATGCCGGCGGACCCCGACGACCCAGGGGGCATGGCCTTCTCCCAGGCTTTGCAGGCGGCCCGCCTCCAGGTGGAGAAGGGCCGCTCGGACCAGGGCGGCGACGGGGTTCTCTCCACCCTGATACACGAAAGCGGGGAAAACACACGGCAGGTGATTGAGAAGCTGGACCGGGGCAGCCAGCCTCCGGACAACAGCGCCCTGCTCAGGGAGGTCGTGGACGCCAAGCTGGAGGCTCAGAGCGCCGCGTTCAGCGCCGACATAAGGCAGATCACGACCGCGGTAAACGCCCTGGCCAACCGCGATCCCCCCAAGTCACCGATAGATCAATTCTTCGAGGCCATGCCGGGCTTGAAGGACAGGTTCATGAGAATGTTCGAGCCGCCGGCTCCCTCCACCAACTCCGGTGGTGTCCGCGTCACCCTCCCCGAGGCGAAGGACGCGGAGGGCAACCCCGTCGGGGTGGACCTGGAGTCCTTCGAGCGGCTGGAGAACATCCGGCTCAAGAAAGACGCCCTGTCTTTCGCCAGGCAGCAGATGCCCGACTTCTTCCGCACCGCCCGGAGGATGGCCGCGTCCTGGGACCGCATGGCCGAGCAGGGCCAGGTGCCCCCGGGCAAGGCGCAAGGGGGCAAACAGGACGATGACCTGGTCCCAACCGACTGTGTGAAATGCAGCCTGAGTCTAACCTACAGGAAGGGAGCCGAGGCCTTCCAGTGTCCCAACTGCATGACCACCCAGAGCCCCGACGGCCGGGTGATCATGTCCGGCCCGGAGCAGCAACCCGAGCCTCAGGTGCGAAAGGAAGAGCCACAGCCGGCGCCTTCCCCACCGCGGGACGAAAGCGAAGAAGCGGAAGGAAGTACCAAGGGCACTGCGGAGCAGGCGACGGAAGAGGTGGGAAGTGCCAAAGGCACTGCCGCGCAGGAGCCCTCCAATGAATAGGGTGATGCCCTTTTTCGTGGACACCTACCGCCAGGTGAAGGCCGAGGAGACGTTCCAGACGGTGGCCATCGTTCTCGCGGAGCACCTGACGGTGGACAGGCTGAGGGGGATGGCCGCGGCGGGGGTCGGGCTCCTGCCGCTGATGGATGAGGCCGCCGACCTGGGTGTCCAGGATAGCCCGGAGGCACGGTACCTGGCGGGGCTGTTCGACGGGAGGCTCCTGGAGATGCTTGACGAGGCGATCCCGGAGCACGCGGCGGTACTCCGGGAGAACCCCGAGTACACTAAAAGGTTCCTGGCGGACCTGAGAAACCTGGTAGGAGGAAAGGGCCGATGACCACAGCGACAGTTGAGAGGGTTACGCAGAGGGGCACCGCAGACGCTGCGAGTCCCGCGAAATCCATGGAGAAGCTGGCCGAGGGCGATCTGGACACGCTGCTCTCTCTGGCGGACGAGGTGGTAAGGCACGGGGACGACGTCTTCCTGCTTTTCACCTGGGAAGACCCGACCCGGGACCCCGACGACGTGGCCCCCGAGTTCGAGGCCAGGATGAGGGAGGTGGGCTTCGTCCCCGCGGAGGGCTACTCGCGGATGGTGGAAGCCTCGCCCGACGACCTGAAGGTGTTCGTCAACTACCGGGAGCAGAGCCCCGAGCTGGGCATCCTGGTGGCCATCGTCGCCGGGCTTGGCCTGCTGGGCCTGGGCTTCTTCCTGTTTAGGGAGCAGATCAAGGAGGCGCTGGGCGACATCGCCATGCCGCTCCTGGTGGGGGGCGTGGCCGTGTTGGGCCTCATCACGTTGGCGATAGCCGCCCCCAGAATGCTCCCCGCCGGTCGATAGGGCCTTGACACGGGCTTGAGCCCGCTATACCATTTTCGGGTAAACCCGGGGG
>JAUVZB010000026.1 GCA_030602785.1 Dehalococcoidia bacterium | reverse complement strand
GGGAGTAGCGGTCTCTTCCAGGTCACCGACTATCTTGAAGCCCAGGCGATCCGATGGCTTTCTCATTGTCACCTCCTGGGTGACAACTTACCACGTGTGGTTCATAGCTGCACATGCTCTCCAATCCACGGATTACGGCGTAGAACAAGTGACATATGTTGACCAGCCTACGGCTGATGTCAGGGGTCGCGGGTCTGAAGTCAGGAATCATGAGTCACGTGTGAATGTGGGGCGCTCCTTACTCATTTCGATGCGAGTCAGCGTGCCCTCGCGTCAACTTCGCTATCCATCCGCAGCGCCCGGTGACCCGGCAGCACGGAGGTCGGAGCTGGCTTGGACTATGGGGTAGGGTCACAGAGACGAACTTCGCCAAGGGCATATTGACGCCCGACAGGGAGACAGGTAGGCTACCAAAAGAAAACCCACCGTCGCCGTGGCGAGGGTGGGGAGTTAATACGCCCAGCATGAACCGCGTTCAGGCTGGGGAGCTAATACACCAGTAACGGTACTGCGTCGATCTCACTTTAGCAACTACTTGCAGTGCTTACCGTGAGGAATGAGAATGCCGTTGAGCGTGCCTATCCTCAGCGTTCCATGGGCGGGTACGGTAACGCGATGCTCCATATGCCCGCTTCTAGTCAGCCTCATGTGACTGCCAGTCTGTCGGGAGACCCTGTAGCCGAGGCGGCTGAGCTGCTTCGCCAAGTCCTCACCACTCACATCCCTCGGGACCTTCAAACCGCGATGACCTCTTCCTTCACCATGTGCAGACGAATTAGCCTGGGCACCTCGTCCTCATCGAAGTGACAGCGGACAGCGTCTACGGCCATCTGCTTCATTTCATCGAGCGTGTCGGCCTGGGTGTAGATGGAGGACCCCGGCGCATGGGCCTCATAGCCGCCTTCGGGCGATTCTTCAACGAGGAACAGTATCTCCTTGGACATCTCCAACCTCCTGCACGCTTCCGCAAGAAACAGTATATGCCAAATGGCGGCCGGTCGTGCATCGACATTCCGCCGCATCCTGAATTCTGGGGGCACCATGCTCATTTCGTACGGGTTGAAGACCGAGGTGGGCAAGTGAAAGAGTCAGGGCGGAGTCGACACCCGCGGGTCAAGAGTCGCGTGTCGGGAGGACGGGCTTCTTCACCAGCAGAACGGTCGGGATGGCGATGGCCAACAGGACCGCGGCGGTGGTGAAGGCGCCCACGTACGAGCCCGTGACATCATGCACCAGGCCCGAGAACAGAGGCCCGGTGGAGGTTCCCATGCTCTGTGCCATGTTGAGCGCGCCGAACACGGCCCCGTAGAACAGCAGACCGAAGTTGGTGCTCCCCAGCATCGATAGACTGGGAAGCCACGCCCCCACTCCCAACCCCAGCAGCAGCGCGTATATCCAGATGACCGCCAGCGGCGAGTCAGCACGCACGGTCAGCAGCAGGAGTACACCCGATAACTGCAGCGCGATGCCGATTGCACAGACATGACTGGCCCGCATCTTATCGCACAGCCAGCCAAAGAAGAGTTTCCCGGTGCCGCTGCCGAATGCAATCGCTCCGAGCGCCGATGCACCAGTGGCAGTCGGATAGCCGATGTCCGCGAGGAAGGGCGCCGAATTCTGAATCGTGCCCATGTTGGCGAAGTTGGAGAAGGCGAACGCCACAGCCATCAGCCAGAAAGCCCGCGTCCTCAGCGCCTGCTGCAACGTGAACCCTTCTTTCTCACCACCCCCGAGTGTCGCGTCTCCCGGGTCCCCGGCCGGTGCCCTATCCCCGTCCGGATAGAGTCCCATGTCAGAAGGCCGCGTGCGTACTACGCCAAGCGCTAGCGGGATAGCCACGGCCAGTATCAGGATGGCCATAGAGACATAGGCCGCCCGCCAGTCGAAGCGCGCCAGCATGTAGCCGATGAATGGAGCCATCACAACGCCACCCGCACCGATGCCGGCCCCCATCAGGCCCAGCGCCGTGCCCCGCTTGCGCTTGAACCAGTTCGACATGAGCGCGCTACACGGCACCAATCCCATGGCGGAGGCGCCGATTCCGACTATCACGTAGCCAAGATAGAAGAGGTACAGGTCGCTCATCCGGCTCACGATGACGAATCCGAGGCTCATCATCAGCGCCCCAATCGCAATCACCGGTCGCGCCCCGTGGCGGTCCACGAAGCGGCCAACCACGGGCGAGGCGAATCCCACCATCAGGTAGAAGAGCGTGAAGCCGGCCATCACCTGGCCCCGCCCCCAGCCCAGCGACGCCTCGAGGGGCTTGACGAAGAGGCTGAAAGCGAACACGCCGCAGCCGCTGAACAGGACCATGAGCAGGAAGGCGACACCTACCAGGTGGTAGCCGTAGAAGAAGCGACCCTTCCGCTGATTCGCTGTCTGGCTGTTCATGAAAGCTCGTTGCAGAGAGACCAGCGGCCATTGTAACAGTCGAAGCCGAAGGAAACCGGGGCGTGAAGGAGTCAGGAGTCAAGGCGAAGGGGGCAGTCGGCTGTTGTGTGGTGAGAGAAGGGGACGGGCGATACACGAACCAGCGGTTCGGCTAGCGCGTCGTTCAGTGGTGTATTGGCCCTGGCGACGCTGTGTGACGACAAGGGGACGGGCGAGGCATGCCATCGCTCCTACGGATAGGCCCCCCACAACCCCGGGCAGGGATGGGGCCCTGCCCCTACGCCCCGAATCACGTCCCGCCCCAATTACGACGGGCAGGGACGGAGCCCTGCCCCTACATTCCGAACCGCCACCCATCCCCACCGGGCACGTGCGACGCGCCCCTACGTCCGGAACCACCCCACCACACCACCATCGCGCAATGCGTGCGTCGCCCGTCGGTAGGGTGGAGGATTGGCACGGGAGAATTGCCCAGTTCCTGGTAGGGGCGGACCTCTGTGTCCGCCCGTCGGGTGGATTGTCGGCAAGATACGCCACCCGTCACTGCGGGCAGGGACGGAACTTTCGGCAATAGGGTTGCTAATCTCGGTCATCCCACCCGTCACTGCGGGCAGGGACGGAACCCTGCCCCTACGTCACTAATCACGTCCCGCCCCAATTACGACGGGCGGGGATGGGACCCTGCCCCTACGTTACGAACCACCACCCCCCCCCGCCCAGTCGTACGCGAACGCCACCTACATTGCGTATCACCACACATCTCCACCGGGCACGTGCAACGTGGCCATACAGACAGGCCACCCGTCCATCCCCAGCAGGAGGGATTCGCCTGTTCGGCGGCCCTGCTGCTATCATTTGCGAGTGAAATACCGCGCTCTGCTATCCGACCTCGACGGGACACTACTGAACACACTGGAAGACCTGGCTGATGCAGTCAACGCCGCATTGGCACGACAGGGACTCCCTCAGCACGAAGTAGACGCCTACAGGTACTTCGTCGGCGATGGCAGACGAGCCCTCGCACTGCAAGCACTCCCGGAGGACCGCCGCGGCGAAGACATCCTGGACGCTCTAATCGCTCACATCGGCGAGGAGTACGAGAAGCGCTACATGGACCACTCGCACCCGTATGAGGGCATCCCGGAGCTGCTCGATACTCTCACGGCACGCGGCGTACGCATGGCCATACTGTCGAACAAACCACATGAATACACTGAAGCGATGGTATCCGGACTGCTGCCGAATTGGTCCTTCGAGTTCGTCCTCGGAGAGTCGCCCTCTACCCCGAGGAAGCCGGACCCTGCAGGCGCTCTGCACATCCTGGAAGGAATGGGCATCAAGCCCGGGGAATGCCTCTACATCGGCGACTCCGGTGTCGACATGCAGACCGCGACCGCCGCCGGTCTATACGCGGTCGGAGTACTGTGGGGCTTTCGCCCAGCGGAGGAACTGCTGTCGAACGGTGCCAGGCTCCTGGTCGACAAACCGGCCGATATCATTCCTCTGTTTCGCGACTGAGCGACCACCCCACCTTCCCCCCTGCTCTGCTTCTTCAGCGTCACCTCTGGCGTCCTCCGTCAGACGAGCCGACGCCATGCTGCAAGATTGCCTTCCGCACGGTGAATGGCCACATCATCCGGCAGACTGCCTCAATCATGGCGTGTTACCATCCTGCAAGTATGCCCGGGAAGGGCAGTCAAAGAGCATCAGAAGGAGGCCTTTGTCGATGTACGAGAAAAGAATGCTCGGGCTGGATGACGCCGACAGAATCGTGGATGCTATTATCGCCCATTCGAAAGTCGAAAAGGGACCACCCCTTTCCATCGCCGTCGCGGACTACCGGGGTGACCTCATCAAGTTCATCAGGATGGATGGCGCCAGCTGGAATACTCTCCGAATGGCCCAGGTGAAGGCGTACAGCGCCGCCAAGTTGAGGCGCGATACCAGCGCCATCGCCGATGCGACGAAACAGCTGAAAGCACAGATGTCTGACTGGACGGATCCGGATGTGACATCGATAGGTGGAGGCGTATGCGTCCTGGACAAGCAAGCATCGGCCCGTTCGGTGATAGGCGCAGTCGGTGTCAGCGGGTTTCCACAGGCCGAGGTGGACGAAGAGTATGCCCGCCTTGGAATAGAAGCCCTGGGATAGACATCTGAAGTCAGGTCCGAACGGGCTTCAGCCTCTGCGCCGGCCTTTGCGGCGTTGTGTGACGACAGGGCGACGGGCCAGGTATGCCATGGCTCCTGCGGATAGGCCACCCATCCCTGCGGGCAGGGACGGAGCCCTGCCCCTACATTTCGAACCTTCCACCACCTCCACTTGCGTGATTTTTTGCTGTAGGGGCGGACCTCTGTGTCCGCCCGTCGGGCGGTGTGCCGTTCGCGGTTGCGCCAGCGTTAGCAACGTTGCGTGGCGACAAGGGGACGGGCCAGGCATGCCATGGCCCCTGCACATAGGCCCGACCCTGCGGGCAGGGATGGGACCCTGCCCCGGGATGGACCACCACCCACCCTCACCAGGTCGCTCGCGACTGTGCAGGCTTGGCAACGTTGTGTCACAACACGGGGACGGGTGAGGCATGCCATCCCCCCTGCACATAGGCCCGACCCTGCGGGCAACTAAACTCCCCTGCACGTTGTAATCTGGAGGAGAGAACGGTATGCTGCTAGTAGATTGAGGACCCGGCTATGGCTGAGAGGTGTGAAGATGAATAGGGCTTTGCTTCTCGTTTGCGCTTTGCTGCTTCTGGCCGGGTGCTCCTCCGACTCGCCTCCATCGAACCAGCCTCCCGAAGCGTCCATAAGCTCCATCTTGCCGGCAGAGCCGACCGAGGGCGAGGCGGTCGCGTTCATCGGACAGGGTACGGATGCAGATGGCGACGTGGCGGGCTATTACTGGAGCTCGGACCTGGATGGTGAGCTGAGCCGGTTGGCCACATTCGAGACTGATTCGCTCTCGGTGGGCGAACACGCCATCGACTTCATGGTGCAGGACAACAACGACACGTGGTCTGCTGAGGTATACGGCTCCGTGAAGGTGCTTCCCGCAGGTGGTGCGTCGGCCACGGTCATAGCCTTCGAAGTACTGCCCTCGACCATCGAGTCGGGTGCGAGCGTGACGCTGTTATGGAACGTCTCCAACGCGACGTCGGTCACCATCGACCAGGACATCGGCACGGTGCCGGCGACTGGCTCGGTGGTGGTTACACCGGATGTGACGACCACCTACATGCTGACGGCAGCAGGTGGCGGTTCGACCGTGACGGCCAACGTGACCGTCACGGTAACCGGCACGTGGCAGCAGTCCGGGAACGTCGTCACTCTGACGGCAGACGGCGAGATGAGCGGCTATGTCCGTAGCAGCGGAGTCGAAAGGACGATAGGCATCTACGTGGGTGACGATGACGCCAACAGGGACATCCAGGGGTTTCTCACCTTTGACATCTCAGACATCCCGGAGGATGCGGAAATCACGCGGGTCTTGCTCGACCTGTCCGGCTACGACATCCCGTACGATTTCCCGTTCCCGGGACTCGGATGTCTGCGCGCGTATGTACATGAGTACGCCTCGATTCGTGACCAGTACTGGACGAAGGACCTCACTGACCCGATCGGGGAATGGTGCGACTTCGACGACCTGGACATGCCAACGCACTCCATTGGCTTCCGCGGCGCACTCCAGGACGAGCTTGGCGAGAGGTACTTCCAGTTCCGCCTGCAGTTCTCGGACCCGCGTTCGGATTGGGACGACACCAGGGACCTTCTGCACTGGGAACGCGGGATTCTCCCAACGATGACCGTCGAGTACAACTGTGACTAGCAGTAGCACGAGATGCTCGTAGCAGACCGGGCGATTCCAGGGACACCATAGTCACTGCAGTGCGAGTCTGAGTGCTCCCGCGGTGTGCCTTTCGGCGCTATCCCCTTCAACGCGATGCCCCGCCAGGCATGCCATGCCCCTCGTACGCAGATCATCCCATTCCGTCCTTCCGGCAGTCCGCACGACGGGAGGACAGAATCGTAGACCGTCACTATTGACGAGTACAGGGTATTGTTTTCCAGAATATGTCGTGCTACCATCGTGCACGACTCCCCGGAGTGACCAACCAGAGCAACCCGCTTATGAAAAGCGGACAAAGCCATCGGCATTTCCTTCAACAATACCCAGGTGGTCCCCGAGTGGGGAGAACGAAGCAGGAGCGATTGAATGGGAAGCAGCCAGGGGGAAGTGGCATCCAGCTTTCTTTCTCCCAGTCAGACATTCCGTCCCGTGTAGTCTGCCGCTGCTATCGGCGCCATGACTGTGCATCGCAGGAGGGTTGTTGTATGGGGTAGAGACACTCGGGAAAGACTGAGCAGCCGGAATCCGCGAAAAGGAGGATTAGATGAAGAGTAGGTTAGTTGTCTTGACCCTGTCACTAGTGGCTATTGCAGCTCTGGTTCTTAGCGGCTGCGCTCCTGAGGCAGCAGCCCCCGAAGCTGAAGAGGAGGCGCAGGCTCCTGAGGAAGAGGAGGACGAACAGGCAGCTCCGGCGGCGCCGGAGGCAGAGACGTACGAAATGGACTTCCAGGCTTGGCCCCCCGGCGGCCCCTATCTCGAACAGATCAAGATGTTCGTCGGCAGGGTGGAAGAGATGTCCGCCGGTCGGATCGATGTAACCCTCCACGCTGGTGGCGAGCTGTGCCCGATGACCAAGGAATTCGAGGCTCTGGAGTCAGGCGCCATCGACTGGGCAGGCACATGTTTCAATTTCAACCTGGGGCGCTTCGGTAAGGTGGGCGGTCTCTTCGGAGCTCTCCCATGTGGCCCCAACCCCACTGAGCTCTACGCCTGGCTTGAAATCGGCGGAGAACGAGAGCTGATCAATGCGTGCATGCAGCAGTCCGACACTGACGTCATGGTGGTTGGCGGCATGCTCCACCTGGCAGGAGCCGAGTCGTTCGGCTGGTTCAAAGAACCCATCACGAGCCTCTCAGACTTCGATGGTATGAAATACCGCTGCATGGGACTCTACGGCGATGTCGCACAGAAGCTCGGTGCTTCCGTAGTCAACCTGCCGGGCGGCGAGATTTACCAGGCCTTTGAGCGTGGGGTCATAGATGGTTTTGAGTACTGCACGCCATCCATGGACTACGCTGCAGGGTTCCAGGACCTTGGTGCCGTGATGCACGAACCGGGAATGCAGTCAACCAACGCCATGTGCCGGTTGATGGTCCGAGAGGACACCTGGAACGAAGTGCCTGACGACCTGAAACCGATAATTGAGGCCGCCTCGCGCATGAGCATGATTGACCATTCGTGGATTCACATGGAAGATGCGAAAGCGATGGTCCTGTTCGAGGAGGCCGGCATCGAGATCGCATACCTTCCCGAGGATGTACAGAGAGCGATATACGAACTCATTCAGGTAGTACACGAAGAGAATTCCGCCGCTGATCCGTTCTACAAGGAGGTATACGAGGCTCAGCAGGAGTTCCTTAACGCGTACCGGATCGTGGAATACAAAGTGCAACCCGAGTACAGATGGCTGTACGAATAACAGCCTGAACTGGGACCGTAGAGTCGACGGTTGCGCGCGCAGGCGCCCTCGCGACGAGGGCGTCTGTGTGTGCAACGGATGGAGTTCGCCATGAACAAACTGAATCCCGTGTTCACCTGGATTGAGAGGGCCAGCACCTGGACTGGCAAATTCGCGAGCTGGCTACTGGTCATACTTATCGCGTGCATCGCATACAACGTCTTCATGCGTTATGTGCTGAACGCGCCGACTATCTGGTCTTTCGACGTCAGCTACATGCTCGGGGGCGCCATGTACCTGTTGGGACTGGCCTGGGTCCTCCAGAAAGATGAGAATGTGAGAGTTGACATCATCTCTGCCCGTTTCCGACAGAGAACGAGGCTGATTATCGATGTAGTGCTCAACTTCGTCTTGTTCTTCCCCCTGGTTTTCTTCATATTCCTGACTTCCCTGAAAATCACGATCCATTCATGGAAGATTGGCGAGCTCGCCTCGACAACCATCTTCTATCCGCCCATTTATCCATTGAGGACGGTCATAACGCTTGCCCTGTTCCTGCTCCTGCTCCAGGGGATCGTCAATGTCGCTCGCTCCCTGAAACTGCTTGCCAAGGGAGCCCACAATGATTGACATGAGTCCAGAGGTCATAACCCTGCTGATGTTTGGTTTGCTCCTGATTGCTATCTTGCTGGGTTTTCCAATGGCCTACGCACTTGGCGGGATAGCCATGATAGTCAGCCTGCTGTTCTTTTCGCCCGAGCGCACCTTCGCCGTCTTCTACGGGCGTGTTTTCGGGATAATGACCAACTACGTTCTCCTGGCCGCGCCCCTGTTCATATTCATGGGGCTGATGCTGGAGAAATCGGGCATCTCCGAGAAGCTCTTTGATGCCATTTACCTGTGGACAGGTGGGCTGAGAGGTGGTCTGGCAATAGCCACCGTGCTGATCGGCGCGCTGTTGGCCGCTTGCGTGGGGATTATTGGAGCGTCGGTCATCATGTTAGGACTCATAGCCCTTCCATCCATGCTCAACCACGGCTACAACAAGGAACTGGCGTGCGGCTCGGTTTGTGCCGGTGGCACCCTGGGAATCCTGATTCCTCCGAGTGTGATGCTGGTCATATACGGTCCCACCGCCAGTATCGGGGTAGGCAAATTGTTCATGGCTGCTTTCATCCCCGGTTTCATGCTGGCAGGCCTGTACATATCCTACATCGCCATAGCCAGTTTCCTCAGGCCAAATCTGGCTCCAGCATTGCCCCCCGAGGAACGGAATGTGCCCTTCGCCCACAAGGTCACGGCGCTCGTTACCTCCCTGGTACCACCCCTCTTTCTCATTCTCGCGGTGCTCGGGACGATATTTTTCGGGATCGCACCTCCAACCGAGGCTGCCGCCATCGGAGCAATCGCTGCCGTACTCCTGGCGATCGCCTACCGCCGTTTCAGTTTCCAAGCTTTCAAGGAAGTTACCTACCATTCCCTGCGAATTACCAGCATGGTCATGATAATCGCCATCTGCGCCGCCATGTTCACCAGTACGTTCTTGGGCCTTGGATGTGGAGATGTGGTCAAGAACGCCATTGTCGGCATTCCAATGGGGCGCTGGGGCAGCTTCATGGCGGTAATGGTCATCGTATTCCTTCTGGGCATGTTCATTGACTGGATTGGAATAGTGTTCATCATGGTTCCCATCGTCACGCCCATCGGTGAAGTGCTCGGCTTCGATTCACTCTGGTTCGCCATGATGATCGTGGTCAATCTACAGATGTCCTTCCTTACGCCTCCTTTCGCCTACGCTCTGTTCTATTTGAGGGGAATCTGCAAACCAGAGTGGGGCGTGAATACCGGCCACATCGTCCGGGGAGTCATTCCATTTGTCTGTCTTATAGTCCTGGGCCTGGTTCTGTGCATACTCTTCCCACAGATAATCCTGTGGCTCCCCGGGAAAATGATGTAGGGACAACGCGGGCCAAGTGCTCTTGCGGGCTGCCTTTGGACGCTATCTCTTGGAACGCGATGCCGCGCGAGGCATGCCGCCGACCCTGCAGATAGACGGTCCCTCCGGGCAGGGACGGAGCCCTGCCCCTACATTTCGAATCATCACCCCCCCCCACCGGGCACGCCCAACGTGCCTCTGCTTCAGATAACACCACGCCACCCCGACTACAACGGATGGCCAGGGAGGTCCGCCCGTCGGGCAGTGTGTCATTCAGGGCTGTCTTGGCCTTGCCGGCGTTGTGTGGCGACAAGGGAACGGGCCAGGCATGCCATGGCCCCTACAGATAGCTCACCCTTCCTCACGGGCAGGGACGGAGCCCTGCCCCTACATTTCGAATCATCACCCCCCCCCACCGGGCACGTGCGACGTACCCCTACATTGCCAATCACCACCCGTCTCCAGCGGGCACGTGCAACGTGCCCCTCCGCCGGACACCACCACCCCACCCCAATTACCGTGGCGGTAATGGCTCCTGCAAACTCGCGTGGCGTCAGGCCGCAGGTGATGGTCAGGTTGATATCCCTTTGCTGCTGCAATAAGATTGCCGGCAGCAAGGCCAGCACGAAAGACACACGCTGGCCTTCCGCAAGAAATGGAGTACTAGATGGCCCTGAGAACAAGAGAGCAATACTACAGTTCGCTGGAAAAGCTGCACCCGACTACCTACATCCTGGGAGAGAAGGTAGCCAATCCGTACGAACATCCTCTGCTCACACATATGCTGGCCGGCGTTGCCAGGACGTATGAATTCGAGCACGACGCTGAGGGCGCGGATTTGCTTGTGACCCAGCTCGAGTCCGGCGAAAAGGTGAGCCGTTTCGTGAAGTTCTATCAGAGCCGGGAAGACCTGCTGGCCAAAGTCCGAATGCTCAGGTTCCTCACACAGAGAATCGGCACTTGCTTCATGCGCTGCACCGGCATGGATGCCATGAACTCCGTGGGTATCGAGGCCTATGAATGCGACCAGAAGTACGGTACGGAGTACTGGAGCCGGCTGCTCAACTTCGTGGACATCCTGCAGGCAGATGACCTGACTGTCTTCAGTGGAGTTACGGACGTGAAGGGCGACCGTTCACTCCGTCCCTCCCAACAGAAAGACCCGGACCTCTACCTGCACGTAGTCAGCAAGGACAGCGAGGGCATCACGGTGAGGGGCGCCAAGATTCACCAGACCGGCTCGCTCTGCGCCCACTGGGGCATCGTCGTCCCCGCCCGCGAGATGCGGGAAGCGGACAAAGACTACGCCGTCTCCTTCGCCGTTCCCGTTGATGCGGAAGGAGTCATCCATGTCTACGGCCGTGGCACGCTCGAGGCGCGGGCGCTCGACGGCTGCGACCTCGGCAATGCCGAATACAGCAAGTTTGCCAACATAGTCATATTCAACGACGTCTTCGTACCGTGGGAGAGGGTCTTTCTCTATGGCGAGTACGAGTACGCCGGCCCGATGGTGCGCAACTTCGGCAACTTCCACAGGCACTCCCACGGTGGCTGCAAATGCGGCGTGGGCGACGTCATCATCGGTGCTGCGGCAACTGCAGCCGAATACAACGGTCTGGCCAACGTGTCGCACGTGAACAACAAGCTGGCGGAGATGCTCAAGATAACGGAGGCCATCTACGGCTGCTCCATAGCCGCCTCGGTGGATTCCAAACCTACCCCCTCGGGCATCCAGACGGTTGACCCGGTGCTCTCAAATGTCTCGAAGCTCTTCGAGGGCAAGGACCTGCACGAGGTCATCAGAATGATGATTGAGATTGCCGGCGGAACAACAACCGACCTTCCTTCGGACAAAGACTTCGCAAACCCGGAAATCGGGCCGCTATTGTCGAAGTACCTGATGGGCGCGGACGGAGTTGCTGTTGAGGACCGAATGCGCATATTCCGCTTCATCGAGAAGCTGGCCTTCGAAAGCAGGGATATCGTCTCCAACATTCACGGCGCCGGCTCTCCGGAGACGCATCGCATGACGGTCCTGCGCAACGCTGACATCGAGAAGAAGAAGAAGCTGGCCCAGGACATAGCGGGCATCAGAAGCGAGTAAGGCGGTCAGGCACCCTGGTCCGACCGGAGTTCCCGCGGCAGGTGATCCCGTGCTGTCGCGCACACAACCCCGTCAACTACGGCGCCGAGCCTATCAAGCCTACTCTTCGCCGAGGATGTCCGATTCACCCCGGACAAGGTCACGTCTGAAGGTCAGGCTCGGAGCAGCAGCGCCAGACTCCAGATGCCGTTGTTGGCCACTAACGGCCTGCCCTGGTGGCCGGCAGCGAACTGTGCGAACACAGGCTCTCGCCACGCTCACAGCCGAGACAACGCGGCGTCACCGCTGTCACTCGCCTCATCATTCCACTTCGACAATCATCTCGATTTCCACGGGAATCGCGAAAGGAAGCGCTTGCATCCCCACGGCAGAGCGTGCGTGCTTGCCCGCGTCACCGAACAGTTCAACAAGAAGGTCAGAACACCCGTTGATCACCTTGGGCTGCTCCTTGAAGTCTTCAGTGCAATTCACCATGCCAAGCAGCTTCACAAAACGCTTCACCTTATTGAGGTCGCCGAGCGCCACTCTGATCGACGCGAGGCAGTTCATCGTCACATTGCGAGCCACCTGATAGCCCTCGTCCACCGTCAGGTCCTGGCCGACCTTGCCCGCGGTCTTGATCTTGCCGTCGTTGTAGGGGCCATGACCGGACACGAACAACAGGTTCCCTGCCCTGACGGCGGGAAGGTAGTTCGCGACAGGCTTCGACTGTTCGGGTAGTGTGAGTCCCAGTTCCTTGAGTTTGGCTTCCGCGCCCATTCTGCTCCTCCTTCGCTGCGTTATCATCAAGGGATACAATCCTATGATTTGCTTCCCGGTGGACCCGGCAATGTCACGGTAAAACCACAGAGCACACGCCCGTACGCCGTATGCCCTCCGACTCAGTTGGCCCGAGGCCGGTGCACTTCATGGCGCCTCAAGCCCGACGCCTACACATTGTACCAAGAGTCTCTCATCAAAGATTACACGGCTATGGACTGGGCCAGTCCAAGCACGTACAGTATGTACAGCGGTGGCTTCATAGCCCTCAGGAACGCCAGAACGTGCGTACCGAGGGAACCAGTGCCCTGCGAAGCTACTCGGAAATGGTGACAAGCGCACCAGGCACTGAGAAGAAATTGCGGCGCGAGCAGCGAGGTACTTCTGCCCCGTAGCGCAGTGCGACGTGCGCAGTTGGCTTCAATCCCAAATCCCAGGGTTTGCCTGGATGATACTGGTTCCAGCACCGTGCTTCTGCCTGTGACAATCCAGGAGCGCATAGGTCAGAATCACAATTGGCCGGATGGACATCTCGGCGGAACTAAGGGCCAGCGCGGAGCTGCGATACGCCCTGGCCGGACACAAATTGCGTGAGGAGGTGACACGTGGGCATCTACGAACACTATGGAGTCAAGCCGATTATCAACGCTGCGGGTGCGATGACGCGGTATGGTGGCACGCTAGTCGGGCAGCAGGTGCTCGACGCCATGGAGGAGGCTGCGCGCTCCTTCGTTCCTATGGACCAGTTGCAGGCCGCTGCCAGTCGCATCATAACCAAGAGGACACATGCCGAAGCCGGCATCGTCACGTGCGGCGCCGCGCACGCACTCACGCTGGCTGCTGCCGCCTGTATCTGCGGCTGGGACGTGGCCCGGATGAACAGGCTGCCCCACACGGAGGGTATGCCCAACGAAATCGTCATGCCGCTCCATCACCTGTCGGGTTACGATCATGCCATCCAGGCGGCCGGCGCCAGGATTATTCTTGCAGGTGTCTTCAACGACACGCCAGAACCGTCCACAGTTCGCTCCACCGACCGGTGGGAGTTGGAATCGTGCATCACCGAACACACGGTCGCCATAGCGTTCGCTCCATTGCCGGGATCGCATCCGCCACTTGAACAGGTGATTGAGGTGGCGCACAAGCACGGCCTGCCCGTGATTATCGATGCCGCCCCGCGAGTGCCACCGATGACAAACCTGCACCAGTACATCGACATGGGCGCCGACCTGGTCGCCATCAGCGGCGGTAAGGGAATCAGGGGGCCTCAGGCAAGTGCAATTCTCTGTGGCCGCAAGGATCTCGTCGGCTCTGCGCTTCTCCAGATGCTCGACCTCGCGGGTGAGAGGTTCCCTGACTGGAACCCCCCTTCTGACCTTATCCCCAAGGACAAGCTGCGTGGCAAGCCGCTCCATGGTATTGGCCGTAGCGGAAAAGTAACCAAAGAAGCCATAGTCGGCCTGTTGGTAGCCCTGGAGGCCTTCTCCGAGGAGGAGTTCGCGGCACTCTGCGCCACGCGTCTCGAATGGACTCGCACCATTCTCAACCACCTGGGCGCAATCGCAGGTGTGCAGGCCAAGCTGTGTGACGACGAGGAAGAGTACTATCCGATGCTGGAAATAGCGGTGGACGCCGGCGTCGCCGTCAGGAGTGCGATGGACGTGGCCCACAGACTCAAGCGCGAGGAACCAGGCATCTACTTTGAGGAGAGCGCGATTGAGCAGGGCATCATCTATGTCGACTCACTGACTCTCCAGGACCAGGCAAGCGCCGAACTCGTGGGACAGAGACTAAGAGCCGCTTTCACATGCCAATAGCGTTTCCTGTCATTGGGGTTCCCGGCTAACGTACCGTGCATCGCCATACTTGAGAGGCTACGACCCGGTAGGAGCGTGTGGCAGGCCGCGAGCGGCAGCATGTCAGTCGTGCAACGACTCCCAGAAGGATGGGCCCCGGCCACGAAACGGCGAGATCCGCCCGGAAGAACTCCAGTTGGAGTCTCCCGCCAGCCCTGGAGTTCCAGCTTCCGCACCTCGCGTATGGCCTCGACCTCTGGCGGTCATCGAAGGCTGACGCCGCGCCGTCGAGCCGGTAACCGGCCCGGCGCCGGCGCGGCGCGATTACTCGATGCGGTAGATTAGAGCTTCCAGCGACGTCTTGGCGTCGCCCACCAGCATTATGGTGCGCTCCATGGTGTAGAGCGGATTCTGGACCCCCGAGTATCCGGGTTTCTCGTCCAGGTTGCAGACAATCACTCTCCGAGCCTCATGCGCCGCCATGATCGGCATCCCGGATATCGGCGTCCCCTCCGTCTCGATGGCCGCCGGATTGACCACGTCGCACGCCCCTATCACCAACACCACGTCGGTGTCCTTCAGCTCCGGGTTGATATCGTCCATCTCCACCAGATTGTCGTAGTCCACGTCTGCCTCGGCCAGCAGCACGTTCATGTGACCGGGCATGCGGCCCGCCACCGGGTGGATTGCGAAGCACACGCGCCGGCCCTGCTGCGCGAGCAGGCCGGCCAGACGCACGGCGTCAAATTGGGCCTGGGCCAGGGCCATTCCGTAGCCCGGCACAATCACGACGCTCGCGGCTCCGCGCAGGGCTTCGGCCGCGTTCTCAAGCGGGTCCGGCCGCTCCAACGCCGATGGCTCAGTCACCTTCAGGTCCCTCTCTGCCACCGGTTGCGGCTCGTCCTGCCGGTTAGCCTGAGGCTGGGGCGCAGCAGGAGCGGCTGAGACCTTGGTGCCGATGAAGATGTTGGCCAGGCCGCGGTTCATGGCCTTGCACATCACGTGCGTCAGGATCGATCCAGACGCGGCCACCGTCGCGCCGCAGGCGATGAGCAGCCTGTTCTGAATGATGATGCCGCAGAACGCCGCGGCCAGGCCAGCGGTGGCGTTGAGAAATGAGATCAGCACGGGCATGTCCGCACCGCCGATCCGGATCGCGAACAATACACCCGTCGCGATTGAGAGAGCGATCAGCACGATCAAGAAGGCGACTCGCTGCGGCCCTCCGGCCTGCAACGCGGCGATCGTCAGGATTACACCGGCCACCGCGAAGAGCGACAGTATCAGCGAGTGGCGCCTCAGCACGACCGGCCGCTGATTGATGCGGGCGGCCAGCTTGGCGCTGGCAATCATGCTGCCGCCGAAGGTGAATGCGCCGATCATCAGGCTCGCCGCGCCCGATATCTGGCCCACCAACTCCGGAACTCCCTGCGCCTGGAGTTCCTGGAACGACACCAGGAATGCCGCGATGCCGCCCGCGCCGTGCTGGAATGCAATCATAGCCGGAATCTGGATCATGTTCACGCGCATCGCCGCGGCCCAGCCAATCCCCGAACCGATCAGCAGCGCGACAATCACTATCGCCGGGTCTACGATGTCGTGGCGATAGAGAACCAACATGAAGGCCATCCCGAGCGCCGCGGCCGCGGTCAGGTTCCCCTTGCGCGCTTCGGGCGGTCGTCTGAACAAGCGGAAACCGCACAGCAGCAGGACGATTATCGCCAGATCGACCAGTAGTCCCATTCAGCATCTCCTCAATCGTGTTGACCGAAGCACTATCGTCTCTCCCGTTGCCGACACGATCACCTTTTCTCCTTGGTCTTGAACATCCTGAGCATACGATCCGTGATCACGAAGCCGCCGACCACGTTGAAAGCCGCCGCGATGATTGCCACCGCGCCGATCAGTCTGCTGCCGGCGCCGCCGACCACCGAAAACAGCAGCAGGGCCCCCACCAGCGTCACGGCCGAGATGGCGTTGGTCATCGACATCAGTGGCGTGTGCAGAAGCGGAGGCACCTTGGAAATCAGCATGTAGCCGACGCCAAACGCCACGAGGAACACTCCCAGCATGATCAGAAGATCAATCATAGTAATACCCCCCATGCATCGGCCCGAAATCATATCCCGCGAGCCGCGCGACGCCGTTCAGCGTTCGGTTCTCACTGCTGCGCCCCATCGCCTTGAGGCCCCCTTTGAACAGGAGTTCCCCCTTGTGCACCACCAGCGAGTGGGCGACGATATCATCGGTCAGGTCGACATGACAGCCTGCTCATTCGGCCTACGTTGCCTTCCCCATGGATTTCAGAGTCCCATGATGCACAATCTCTCCGCCGATAGTCACCAGCGTTGAGTCCACTATCTCGTCCGACCCGTCTATCACGAGTTCCCCGTTGCGTATCAGGGGCTCCAGGAAGTTGCACACGGTGTTGGCATACATCATGGTGGCGTCCGTGGGTACGTAGCCAGGAAGATTTGCGATTCCGCTGATCAGAACACCGTGTTGCCAGACTTCTTTGTTGAACTGCGTAAGACTGCAGTTTCCCGCCTGATCAACCGACACGTCAGAGACAATGGAGCCGCTGCGCATTCCTTTCACCATGTCTTCAGTGACTAGTATAGGAGCCGTCTCACCGAAAACGAGCGCAGCTCCAATCACGATATCGGAGTCCATCACCAGAGGTGCGATCGACTCTCTCTCCTTCGCCAGCCAATCCTCCGACAACGCCCTGGCGTATCCACCCTCTCCCAGGGAGAGTTCGGACGGCATTTCAAAGCCGCCTATCTTGGCTCCGAGGCTGGCCGCCTGTTCGCGTGCATCGGGCCGGATGTCCACTGCCGACACTATGCCGCCGAGTCTCTTGGCCGTGGCAATCGCCTGTAGCCCAACGATACCTGCGCCTATGACAAGTACCTTGGCTGGTTGAATCATGCCAACCGCAGTCATGGTCATTGGGATGAATCTCGCGAAGCGATCTGCCGCCATCACGACCGCCTTGTACCCGGCAACTGTGCTCATCGCAGTGAGTGCGTCCATCTTCTGGGCCCGAGTGATGCGGGGAATGCTGTCCATTGTCAGACTTGTTATGCCCTTAGCGGCAATTCTTCGCACGAGGTCATGGTTATGTGGCGAAGCCGGGTGAATGAAACAGATGAGGGTCGCGCCCTCCTTCATCATGTCGACTTCGTGCTTGCCTCCTGCTGAATTGGGCTGCAGTTCTTTGACTTTGAGAATCACGTTCGCCTGTGCAAAAAGCGATTCCACGTCAGCGAGTATCTCAGCGCCTGCCGCGCGGTAGTCGTCATCGGAGAAAAAGGCGCCTTCCCCGGCCGAGGTTTCCACAAGAACACGCATGCCCATCTTCACGTATCTCCCACACGTGCTCGGTATCGCCGCGACTCGCTTCTCTCCGGGGGTGAGTTCCTTCGGAATTCCCAACACAACCTGTTCTGCAGACATATTTCCCTCCTTCTTACGCGCCGTGAACCTTCAACTCAATTCTGTGCCTGGGGCCGTCGTGCCTCTGAATCGAAGACCGTACGTGATCGTCGGTAGACACGAACAGCCGGATGAGACCACATGCAACCGCCGGAAGATGACGAGGTCGTAGGGGACTGAAGACGCATGCGCCTGACTGCCGGAACGCCAAGTGACACACTGCCGCGGGCCTTCGCGAAGCCGCTCTGCACGGACGCTCCTTCTAGCCAGTGTCCTCTCTTCCACCTCTCCTCAAAACACCAACCATCTCTTCCACAGCGGGAAGAGATAGGGAACCACGACGACTGCAGCCCTCGAATGCTATCCTCCAAGTAGGGCGTCGGGAATTGAGCCCTCGGCCAGCATCGCATCCAGTGAACTCGCGAACTGTTCAACCGCCTGTTCGACATCCTCTTCAGAGTGGGCTGCCGACATGATGAGGTATGCGCTGCCAATCGCCGTCAGGATGCTCACGCCGCGACACAACATGTGCAGCACCAGTCTGTCGCGAACGGGCCCGAACGTCGGGTCAGTGATCTTCTTGCTGTCTCGCGTCGGCGGCATCGAAACGTCGGCCGGCTCGAAATCAATCGGGCCAAAGTACGGGTGGATGATTGTCCGTCCGTACAACCTTCCTTTGATGCCCCGGGATTTCAGTGCCTCGTTACCCATCTCCCGCAGCTGGGTCCCCCGCGCGCGGGCAGCCTCTTGCGGCGCGCCGTCCAAGAACAGCTTGCAAGCGGCAACGCCTGCAGAAGCAACGGCGGCATTCGCATTCCACGTGCCGCTGTGGGAGATACGCCTGTCGCTTGCAGCCTGAGGGCTCAGCGCTTCCATGATGTCGGCCCCACCCAGCAATGCCCCAATCGGAAGACCGCCACCAACGCACTTTCCAACAGTGGTCAGATCAGGTTTGACACCCTTCACCGATTGCCAACCACCGGGAGCATCGCGAAAGCCGGTGACCACCTCATCCATCAGCCACACGGTGCCGGACTCCCTGGTGAGTTCGGGGAGAGCGTAGAGCAGTTCATCCCATATCGGTACCTGGCCCGCCATATGCGCGCCGCCACCCTCTGTCATCAGAATGGCGTACTGGCGCGTGGCCAGGGCCTTCGCCACAGCCTCCACATCGTTGAACGGGATCTCGTCCACGTTCTCGGCAAATACGCCCGGCAGGTCTTTGCGAACAACCTCCTCACCCCAGCCATGGAAGTTGTCCACGAACCGAAGGACCTTCTTCCTTCCCGTGAAGACACGGCTGAGCCAGATCCCCATCATGTTCGCTTCCTGTCCACATGTGCAGAACTCCACGCGCTCCGCGACCGGCATCATCCGCTGTATGAGCGTCGCCCACTCAACCTCCAACTCGTGGTTGTCGCCGTAGAGCGTTCCCCGGGCAATCTGCTCCTCCAGGGCTTTCACAATGACGGGGTGGCTGTGCCCCAGAATGAGCGTGCCGTGACCCATCACGTAGTCGATGTACTCATTGCCGTCGACGTCCCACTTCCGCGAGCCCTTCGCGTGCGTTATGTACGGTCTGAAGGGCTCCATCACCCTGGCGGAGTGAGTTGCTCCGTTCGCGGCAAACAGTCGTGCCGCCTGCTCGTGCAGCTTCTGAGAACCGGCATGGCTCTCTATGTACTTCGCAATCAGGGCATCTTGTTGTTCCTGCATCTCGACAAACCTCCTCGGTTGGCTCGGTTCGTAGGCATGCATCATCGACACACACCGAATTCTAACCCATATCCACAACTCTTGCCATGCGTTGAACCTCTTCCGGGGACGCCATGCCAGGTGAAATGGCCGTACAGCGGGCCGCAGCGTCCGGACCACCCGTCTACCAACGTACGACGTTCTTCCATCCAGCGATCAGGAATCCCCTCTCTACCTCCCGCTTGCCATTAGCTCCGGCATAAACAAGCGCGGCAGGAACAGCGACAGGTCGGGCCAGAAAGTGGTAGCCAGGACGACCGGCACCGCGCCGAAGATCATGAAGACCAGCGCCGGCTTAATCATCTTATCGATGGTCACGTTGCCGACCCTGCCTGCCAGGTAGAGGATTGGCGCCATGGGAGGAGTCACATTTCCAAGCCCCAGATTGGTACCCAGAATCGCCGCAAAATGAACCGGGTGGACGCCCAGGTGCAGCATCAGAGGGAAGAGCAGAGGAGCTGCCAGCAGCGTCCCGGTGAAGTCGTCGACGAGCATCCCAAGGAGTACCAGGAACACGTTTACCATGAGCAGTGTCAGGTAGTAATTCTCCGTGAGTCCGCTGACGAACCGGATCATGTCCTGGGGGATGTTCTGCATTGTCATGATGCGGCTGAGAATGAGCACGAAGATCACCATCAGCACGACTACGCCCGTGGTAACGGACTGCGTCACGAGGACTTTGCCGATGTCCTTGAACTTCAAGTCGCGATGGATGAACAGACCAATGACTACAGCTACTATCAGCGCTACCGCCGCCGCCTCCGTGGGAGTGAAGATGCCGCCGTAGATGCCACCAAGCAGAATGAAAGGCATCGACATCGCGAAGGCGGCATGCCGGGTGGCCTTCGCCACCTGCCTGACCTGCAACTTCAGACTCATCGGAGGAGACTTGATAATGTTGGGGTTGTTCCTCACCATGAAGTAGTTGACGATGCAGTAGATGATGATGGTGAGGAAGCCGGGGCCAACCCCGGCGAGGAAACAGGCGGTGACCGACGTCATGGTGATGAAGCCGTACAATATCATAGGTACGCTGGGCGGGATTAGCTGCCCAAGTACGGAAGCCACTGCCAACAGGCCGGTCGCATATCCCCGGGTGTAGCCGCGCTTCTCCATTTCGGGGATAATCAATCCGCCCAGAGCTGCAACTGCGGCCGAACAGGTGCCGGCGATGGCTCCGACAATTGCGCAACTGACAATCGCCACCATACCCAGCCCACCGGTTACCCTCCCCACCAGAGCGTCGGCAACTTCAACCAGCCGCGTCGAAATGCCGCCGACTGTCATGAATCCCCCCAGCATGATGAAGAACGGCAGCGAAAGAAGAGTGAGTGACTTCATCTTGTGGAATGCCACGGGCAACTGGGCTCCAGGGTCAAACCCGTAGGTATAGATCAGGAACACGCACGCGCCCATGAAGGCAAAAGGCGCCGGGATACCCAGCATCAGCAACCCAACCAGGAGGACCACACACACCACGAGACCCAGATAAGGTATGCCAAGCAACGCCGAGTCCATGGTCACTCACCTCCCTTCTTGAGCGGTGCCTTGTGCCAGAAGAACTGGCGCGCCAGGTCAATCGTATCTACAAGGAAATAGAGGCCGCCTAAGAGTCCCGCCGAGAGGAAGAAGGAAGAGCGGGCATACACCAGCGGATACCTGAGGGTGGCCGTCTGCGGGCCAGATTGAAGATCCTCGACAAAGAAGTTGAAACCCCACCACACGAACAGCAGGGCGAGGCCTAGCGTGATTGCGGAGGCTATGAACTTCGCAGTGAGAAGTCGTCTTGCATCCTTGATCGCGAGATCCAGTACCCCTATCCTGATGTGGGACTTGTCATATGCAGCGTAGGCAGCTCCGGTCATGTACATCCAGAAGGCAGGAGTAATGGCCACCTCTTCCACCCAGAGAAGGGGCAGTTGGAAGACGTAACGCAGCCACACCTGTGCGAAGACCAGAAGGATCAACGGCACGGCGGCCACCACCATCAAGACGCTCATGAAGGACGGAAGCCAGCGAAACAGCAACCTGCTCAGAAAGGGCGAGTCTTGCACTCTTCTCCTCCGTTCAAACGCTGGGGAAGCCCGTTTCGAGCTCCCCCAGCCATGTTCCCGACCACTCTAACAGCGACTAGGTAACACGGTCGATTCCGAGGTCGTCGCACACCGCGTCAACGAACTCGGGGCTGATGAGCGGCACCAGTTCCGGCCAGACGTCCGCTCGGACTGCAGCAGCCATATTCTCCCACTCCGCATCGGTAGGTTTGAGAATGGTCCAGCCATAGTCCTTCAGCTGGCCCATGTACTTCTCGTCCATTTCCGCCACGTAGTCAAGCTGAATCTGCTGCTGTTCCTGGCACGTGTCGAGGATGATACCCTGATCTGTCGGGTGGAGACTCTGCCAGGCCTCTTCGTTGATGGACCACCAGTTGGGCTCGATGTAGTCTTTGTAGTGGAGCCAGACACTGTTAACGTCCCTGAACATCCAGGCCTGCATCGTGCCGCCACCTTGCTGCCCCTGGACGATGCCGGTTTGGATCGCGGTATAAACCTCGCCAAACGGTATGGCCGCCACCATGTACCCAAGCCGCTCGTAGGTGAGCCGGCACGCGGTAAGCGCCATCACCCTGGTCTTCATGCCTTTCGCTACATCGGGGTCAAATGGCCCCTCGGGCACCTCATTGAGGCTGACACCACCGACTCCGGAAGAGAAATAGGCCAGAACCCGGTAGTTCAATCCTCCTGTGACCTCATTGAGAAGGTTATAGACCACACCGCCAGGCCCGCACAGTTTTGCTTGGGAGGCGTAGTCGATGTACAGGAAGGGCATGTAGTAGCCGATGGCGATCCTGGGATCCCAACTGTCATCCAGGGCTTCGCACATCATCTCGATGTCGCCACGCTGGATCATCTCGTTCGTGAGGTCCCAGGCTCCCAACGCGGCATCAGCATAGACGGTGACATTGACACGTCCCTCGGTCCGCTCTCCGATTTTGTCGGCCAGAACAACGCATGCTTTGGCCAGGTCGGTCTCGGAGCCAATGGCCGTCGTCATCCTCCAGTCGTACTCATAGTCGAGGTCTCCTGCCGCACCGGAGGAATCAGTGCCAGGAGCAGCCGGAGTACAACTTGAGAAGACCGTCACCAGTGCCAACAGTAAAATTCCCAACAGTATTGCCGTGCGTTTAAACATGTCTTCAACCTCCTCCTAGCGATCTTGCTGACCTTCATACACAGGTTCATAAGGACATGGGTCTCACGATTGACTCTTACATCTCGCCTCCTGCTCATTCACGCGGGTCCATCGTCTGCGTGAACATAGTCCTCACTGCAGTATGTCGAAGAACACGCGCCCAGCACAGTCCTAGCGCGCCGATGAACACCATCATTCCCCTCCGTGCCGACTACCGCCCCAACATGGCACAAATGCGCGGCACTTCGGTCAATCACACAGGTGCCAAAAGTAGGGCTCACAGAACTCCCAGGAGCTCTCGTATCCGACCCTCCCCTCCGACTATCGCCCTATTCGACGTTACAAGAACACGATTGCCCGTGTCAATACCTTGCAGGAGCCCCCGTTGTTCAGTCGCGCTCGGGACCGGCAGTCAACGGCGTCAGATATACACTCGAGGTACTCGCTTCCCGATACCGGTCACGACCTCGTAGTTGATGGTGCCGATGATAGAGGCCCCTTCCTCCACGGGCAAGCCAGCTCCAAACAGTATGACGTCGTCGCCCGGTCGAACATCAGGGATGGAAGTCACATCAATCATGCACATGTCCATCGCCACGCGACCGAGAATGGGAACGCGCTTCTCCTTGACGATTACCTCCGCCTTGTTTGACTGGGAACGGCGATAGCCATCGGCGTAGCCTACCGGTATCGTGGCGATGATGCTCCTCTTGCTGGTCACGAACGTTGCGCCGTAGCCGATCGCGGCACCAGGAGGAACGACCTTCACCTGGCAGATCCGGGTCACGAAGCTCATGGCCGGCCGAAGAAGCACACTGTGGCTCACTTCTGCCGAGGGGTAGAGGCCGTAAATCATGATGCCCGGTCTCACCATGTCAAAATGAGCTTCCGGCATATCCAGCACTGCCGCGCTGTTGGCCATATGTCTCATGGGAACAGAGATACCGGCGGCTTCAAGTGACCCCAACACCTCCTCGAAACGCCTGACCTGGGCACGCGAGAATTCCTTGTCCCGCTCATCAGCACAGGAGAAGTGACTGTACACACCCCCAAGAACTATGTTGGAGCATGACGTCACCCTGCGGGCAAACTCGACCACGTCCTCAGGCGCAAGACCAATCCTGCCCATTCCGGTATCCACTTTGATGTGCACACTGGTCTTGACGCAACGATTTCGCGACTCATGATCAAGGGCATCAAGAAGTTCCACCGAGCACACCGTCTGCTCCAGACCCGCCGTGACAGTCTTCCATGTCTCACACGGTCGTATAAGTCCAAACACAAGGACAGGGCTCTCAATGCCCGCGGCTCGCAATTCTTGCCCTTCTTCCGGAATCGCCACGGCGAGGCAGTCAGCTCCACAATTGAGAGCGGCCCGACTCACCTGCAAAGCGCCGTGACCGTAGCCATCCGCCTTCACCACAGCCATGAGGCGTCTCTGAGCTCCAATCCTCTCCTTGATCCCGGAGATGTTCCGCCGTATGGCCTCGAGGTCGACTATTGCCCGTGTGGCACGCTCTGATACCAGGTCTTCCAGCTGTTGTTTCTTCACGAGTATTCCCCCAGGTGAATATCTTTCATTGCGACGCGTCAGCCACGACAACAGGAAGAAGCTGGACATAGTCTAACAGTCGGTAGCATCAACTAGTAGAGTCACCCGCGTGAGTCAGCATCTGCAGCTCTTGCAGCGGGGTATCGCGACGTTCGACGGCGAGATGTACGTCTTCTCTGCCGCACATACCGAGCAGGACGTGGACCGTACGCTCGAAGCACCGGATGACTCTCTTGATGCGATGATGTCGGAGGGCTCGATTGCACAAGCGCTCACGTTCAAGTAGCCTGCAGGCAACGCCCGGGCGGCTCAATCCGTCAGCCCCGATCCTATCTCCGAGGAGGCGGCACTCCCCGGTCCCTCCAGTGAGTGCTGACCAGTGACGAGGGCACAGTCAAAGACCATTGACGGAACTTGACCGAGGCTACATGATGTCTCAGTTGGCAGCAGCCGCCGGCTGAAGCGGAGAAACCGTACTATGCACTCAAGTACAACCAGGAGGTGTCTGTGTTTGATGTACTGATTCACGGAGGCACAGTTATCGACGGTAGCGGCAACGTTGGCTACAAGTGCGACGTGGCAGTCCAGGGAGACAGGATTCACCTCCTCAACGGTGACACCTCTTCCGTCAAGGCTCACTCACAGGTCGATGCGTCTGAACTCATCGTGGCGCCCGGCTTCATCGACGTGCACACTCACTCCGGGCTGATGTCACTCGCCGAACCCGAGAACGAACCCAAACTGCGCCAGGGGGTTACGACAGAGGTTATTGGACTCGATGGCCTGGGCTACGCCCCTCTATCCCACGAGAACCTCGAACTGATGCTTGTGCGCAATTCGGGACTGGACGGTTATCCGTCTCTCGACTACAACTGGAGCAGCGTCGCCCAATATCTCGAGCGCTTCAATCACAGCACATCGGCAAACACGGCATATCTCCTGCCGAACAGCTGCATCCGGGTGGAGACAGTCGGCTGGGAGAACCGCCCAGCCACGACATCTGAGTTGGCCGGGATGAAGGACATGGTCCGACAGGCAATGAACGAGGGAGCCATCGGCCTGTCCACCGGACTGCAGTACCCGCCCGGGAGCTTCGCCAATACGACCGAATTGATAGAACTCTGCAAGGTAGTTGCCGAGTGCGGCGGAGTGTACGTGACTCACGTGCGCTATGACCTGGGTGACGGCCTCTTTGACGGCTTCAGGGAAGCGTTCAAGATCGGGCTTCTCAGTGGTTGCCCGGTCCACATCTCCCATTTCTTTGCCACCATTCCGTTGCGTGGGCAGACAGGCAGGATGCTCGCATTCGTGGATGAGGCGCGTTCTAAAGGAATCGACATGACATTCGACTCCTATCCCTGGGAAGCGGGTAGCACGATGCTTGATATTGCCTGTCCTCAAGAAGACTACTCGGGAGGCCCCTATGCTCTCTTGTCGCTACTTCAGGACAAACAGCACCGGGAGAAGACGCGGGGTCAATCGTCGCAAATACTCGGCAACATCGACGGAATGGTCGTCAGCTCTGTCGGCACTGAGGGAAACAAATGGTGTGAAGGCCTGACAGTGGGTGCAATCGCCCAGAAACTCAACAAGGACCCATGGGACACGATTTGCGACCTTCTGGTTGAGGAACGCCTTGGCGTGGCCTACTACTCGTTCGGCGGCGACATGAATGATGTGAAAGTGATCATTACTCATTCGGCCCACATGTTCTGCTCCGACGCCCTCCGCATAGGCGGCATGCCCAATCCAAGAACCTACGCGACGTACCCCAAGGTGCTGGGGCAAATCGTCAGGGGCGAGCGTCTTATGTCACTACCAGAGGCAATACGAAAGATGACTTCCTTCCCTGCGCAAAGGTTTGGTCTTCGCGACAGGGGCCTCATCAGAGAAGGCATGAAGGCAGACCTGGTCGTGTTCAATCCCGCGACAGTCAGTGGCGTAGCCACCTATGCGAAGCCCAGGCAATTCCCACTGGGCATCGAGTACGTGTTCGTCAACGGGCAACTGGTGATTGAGCAGGGTCGTCACACCGGCGCACTGCCGGGCGTACCGATTCGCCGGGGACTCTAGCCGCTGGTTCCCGGCTGAGCAGGCACCGGTTGGGAAGCTGTCCAGGAACTCGGGATAGCGCACCGCTGTGCGGCGGTCAAGAAATCCGGCCAAGAAGTGCCGGAAGGTTGCCCAGCGAACCAGGGCGAGGGGCTTGAGATGCCTCTCAAAGCAGCCCGACCAACGGTAGATGCTGTTGCGGCAGGCCCCATCATGTCACTCTGCGCTTGCAAGGCACTCACGATATCCCGGGGATACCACGCTTGTCTCTACTCACAAGAGGCTGCTCCGGAATCGAGGGTTGAAGCGTGAGCGCCGTTTCAGCCATGCTGGCGCGCATGTCAGTCTAGCTCAGAGGTAGAGCGGCGGTCTCGTGACTGTATGCTGGTGGTGCCGGAGAGTGCCGTTAACAAGAGTGCCGTTAGCCGTTGTATTCTACGGATTCGAGTGTTAATCTGCCGCGAGTGACAGTACCCGGTTGACAGGAAGGCCAAACAGAGATGAAAACAGACGCAATCCGAGTACCCTGGCAGGTTCTGCACCAGTTCGTCGCGGAAATCTTCGTCCGCATGGGCATGCCAGATGCCGACGCAGTGACTGAGGCGGATGCGCTCTTGTGGGCCAATCTCAGGGGAGTCGACTCCCACGGCGTTGTGAGAATGCCGTGGTACCTCGACAACGTGGACAGCGGCATAATGAACCCTAAGCCGGATGTCCGCATCATTTCGGAGGCCGCGGCAACCGTCTTCATCGAAGCGGACCGCGCCTTCGGTCCTGTGGTGACAAGCCGCGCGACAGACCTCGCAGTCAGTAAGGCGAAAGAGGCCGGCATTGGCTGGGTACTGATACGCAACCACACGCACCAGGGAGCCATCGGCCAGTACCCCCAGAGAATCGCCCAGAGCGGCATGGCAGGACTCACCATCGCCTGCGCCCGTCCCAACATGGTGCCATTCGGCGCCAGGGTTTCAGGGCTGAACAACAGCCCACTGTCGATCTGTGTGCCTGCGAAGCGGCATCCTCCCCTCCTTCTAGACATGGCCACCAGCGTTGTGGCGCTAGGTAAGTTGCTGGTCGCAGCCGACAGTGGAGTTCCCATCCCCGACGATTGGGCAGTCGACACGGACGGAAACCCGACCACTGACCCGACACAGTTTGCCGCACTTCTGCCCATAGGTGGACCCAAAGGTTCGGGGATGGCGCTTCTCTTCGAGTGCCTGGTAAGCATCATGGCGGCGAATGTCCTCATTCAGCCGGTCCTGTCGGGTGCCCTATCAACTCCCGGAGCGAAGCAGGGCAAGCGCAGTTCCAACCCCGGACAAATGGCGCCTCATAATCAGAACAGCATCGTTGCGGCCATCAACATCGGCCTCTTCACCTCTCTGGACCAGTACAAGACCCAGGTTGACAACCTCATCGATAGCCTGAAGAGTCTACCGAGGGCGGACGGCTTCGAAGAGATACTGATGCCCGGGGAACGCGAGGAACGCTGCTATGCCACTCGCGCAAGAAACGGCATTCCTCTTGCGACTGCGACTGTACGCAGTCTGAAGGCAATGGCCGACCGGCTCAACATCCAGCTGCCGGGCCAGATGCAACTGGACGGGACCGCTCGCTGACCAACCTGGCCCTCACCGTGGCCGGAGCCCGAGTCAGTCGTTGGATTCCGGAAGCCGGGGCAGCTTCCCCGGAATCAAATATGCGGGATTGCGGTATCATCACACAGCAGGATTGGGAACAGGTGGCAGACACAAACCGCGCCAATAGCGAAGGAGAGTAGATGAGCAAAATAACCAAAGGACCACAGCCATGGCTCTGCCCGATGCCGGCGCTGCTCATCGGAGCAACCGTCAACGGCAAGCCCACATTCATGACCGTTGCATGGGGAGGGGTCGCCAACGGAGAGCCCCCAATGGTGTCCCTCGCCATTCGCCCTGCGCGTCACACGCTGCTCGGTATTCGCGCGAATTCCGAGTTCTCCGTGAACGTCGCGTCGGCTTCGCAGGCGCGAGAAGTCGACCACTGCGGCGTCGTGTCCGGGGCCAGGGCCGACAAGGTGGCACAGTGCGGATTCAGTGTCTTCTACCGCAAACTCAGCACAGCACCCCTCATCGAGCAGTGCCCCGTGAACCTCGAGTGCTCGGTGGAACAGATTATCGAACTGAAGAGTCACTGCCTGGTCATTGGCAGAGTCGTCGAGACACATGTCACAGACAACTGCCTCTCAGCTGACGGGCTCATTGACTTCGAGAAGACCGACCCGCTCGTGTTTCTCGACAACCCGACGGGTAAGTACTTCCGTCTTGGTGCGTTTGCCGCAGACGCGTTCAGCGTGGGGCTCGAACTTCGGTAGACTGCGCCAACACAGCGGTTTCGACCTGAGCATTGGGGGCAGGCCATCGACCCGAAGTAGCGCGACGGATTGGCCTTATGTCATGCAGGTGCTCGTGCTGAAGCCCTACGGGTCGTTAGTGGCGATACAGACTGGGTCGGTGGCTACGAGCTGTTTGCATGATGGCGGGCGGTGTGTCGTTCGCTCGGTTGGACAACGTGGCCTCGTCAAGCAATCAGGCAGGCGCCACATCCACAACAGGTGAAGGAGTGAGAAGCCATGAGAAAGATACTCTGGGAACAGCTGAAGCGGACTGAGTTCAAGCAGTATGCTGACGCTGACGCCGTCGTCATCATACCGGTCGGTGCAATGGAACAGCATGGCAACCATCTCCCGGTCAATACGGACACCAACTGCATCTATACGTTGGCGAAGTGCGCAGCCGACGCAGTGGACGACATTCCCCTGTTGGTTCTGCCGCCCGTCTGGGCCGGCTACTCACCTCATCACATGTCCATGGAGCATCCTGAGGGCACCATAAGCCTCGGGTACCACACCTTCGCTAATCTGCTGACCGATATCGCCGCCGGCGTCCATGCTCACGGGTTTCGGCGGGTCATGTTCCTCAACGGACACGGAGGCAACACTGCCATAGTCGCCTCGATTCGACTGAAACTGCTGGAAGAGAAGGGGATTCCCTCAATCTACGGGTTTACGTACTGGGAATTGCCCGATATGGCAGGGGCGATGCGAGACATCAGTGAGACTGATAAAGGCTTCATCGGACACGCGGCCGAGTTTGAGACCTCCCTGCAACTCCTGCTGCAACCCGACCTCGTTGACATGGAAGTGGCCGAATGGGACACCGGAGTAGCCGGCAACCCGGCATCCGCGTCACGTGAAAAAGGCAAGCTCATGTTCGACGCTACGGTGAACTCGCTCGTCGGCGTAATCAGACGCTACCATGCGGGCGAGTACGAGGACGCGCGAGTATGGCGAAAGACTATCTAGCACCGTTGGCAATCAGCCCGAGCCTGGCCGCGCCTGTCATTTGACTTGGACGCAGTCTCCGGTGGCTATTCGAAAGGATGCCGCGAGTGTTGCCCTTTCCCGGCACCTTGGGCCGGCCGCACATCCGTACGGCATGGTGCGCCACCAGTCCGCTCTCCCTTCCCTGGATGGTTGCCTCTGCTATCCAGAATCTGCGGCTCCGACCGGACTTCGAGCGGTACCAATTGCCTTCCAGTTCTCGAAGCCACATCAGCTCATGGCTGTCGGGCATAGTCCGTTCCAGCCCCTCAGCGCCAGAACAGACGATTCAAACAGCACAGCACAACTATGACAACCTCGGTGCCGCGAGTCACCTGCGACGGGGATCCGGGGTGGCGGCTTTCCATCACTAACTGTGACAATGCCGATTCCCGTATTCTAATCTGCTTGGCACAGCTTCCCAGTTCTGCTCCCCCTGGCACAACCAGTGGTCGGCTCAACTGAGGTGGCTGGTCTACGACGCAAGGTGGCTCTCGGGGGGGTGTCACCAAACGTGAATGAGTTCGCGATATCTCAGTTGGAAAAAGGGAGGTGTCCGTATGAGAAGTCGAATGATATCCAGACTGGTCCCGCTTGTATGCCTGGTATGCTTGCTCGTCACTCCAGTGGCGGCAGCAGGGTGCGCGCCTGCCGGTGGTGGGGATGGGAATTCCGGCGCGGTCGAACCGGAATACACGTGGAGGATAAACAGCCCCTGGTCTGAGGAGACCCGCAACGACTCCATCCAGCTGTTCACCGACCTGGTCAACTACTACTCGGACGGCAGAATCTCCATGGAGTTCTACCCTGATGGAGTGCTGGGGTCTCACAACGAGGTGTTCCACGCACTGCAGGAGGGCGACATAGAGATGTCCATCCTGGCAGCATACGTTGATCTCGTGCCGGGTGGGATGATCAACTGGGTGCCGTTCACTATTGAAACGTTCGATCAGGCTGCCATGGCCTATGACATTCCGGATGGCCCCATTCACCGCGCTGCGGGAGGGGCATGGGAGGAGGTCGGAGCCAAGCTCCTCTGGAGTGCCTCGCTGGGCTCCTACGGCATATGCAACAGGGTCGGCCCCCTGGAGACCCCGGATGACTTCGCCAATTGGAAGTTCCGTGTTTCCGGCTCCCTGGCCTATGTCATGGCGATGGAGAACATGGGTGAAGGCACAGGGATGACTCTCGAGACAATCCCCTGGGCCGACCTGTACAACGCGATGGAGCGTGGTGTGGTGGATGGTTGTTGGGCGGCCTACGGGCACCTGATAGACCACCGCTTCCATGAGGTCACCTCATACTTCACCGAGCTCGGGTTGGGCTGGGATGCCAGTAACATCGTGATGAACCTTGACCTCTGGAACGAGCTTCCTCCGGACCTTCAGGAAGCCGTCACTCTGGCCAGTATCCGAGCCCAGGAACGAGACCTGCAGGCGGAGAGAAAGAACAGCTTCCTCTACAAGGAATGGATCCTCAACAACACCGACATGGTTGTGACGGAGTTGTCTCCGGCAGAGAGGGCCGTCTTCAGAGAGAAGGCGAACATGTCCGAGGTGTGGGCTGAACTCTGTACCCCGTGGCTGGATCAGCACTACCCCGGTGAGAACATGACCAAGCAGCTCCTGGACGACATGGACTACATCAAGTCAATCGTTGGGTAGACAAGCAATACTCGGGAGTGGGCTGGCCCAGACGCCATGTGTGCGGCTCAGCCCACTCCCGCTCGGTATCCATTCGGGCATGTCTCGCAGGCTGGCTATCGTGCGAGCACGCCGGGGAGAGGAGTGTTCGTGATGTCTCGCCTGAAATCAGCATTCAACAGAGCAATGACTGTGCTTCAAGGCGCAGAGAATGTCGTCTGCGCCATCGGACTCTCAGCCACAACCCTCCTGATTTTCGCGCAGGTAGTGAATCGTTACTGGCTCCATTTCGAAATCATGATACTGGGCGACCTGGCGCTGTACTGCTTCATCTTCTTCATGTTCATTGCAGCCGCAGTGGCAACTTGGAACGAAACTCACGTCTCCGTCGACATTCTTCGGGCTAAGGTACTGCAGGGCAAACCGATGTCACTCGCCATACATCGGGTCGCCATGGTACTCCTGTCCATCGGCATCCTGTGTCTGTTCCTGCCCCAGGCGCACAAGTTCCTGCTGCGCGCAATCGAGTATCCGGAGTACGGAACGCTGGTGCGCTGGTTCAATACCAGTTGGCTGATGGGAACGTTTGCTTTCGGCATGATACTCGTCCTCCTTCACCTGCTTGTGCTGGCCGTCCGTGACGTGAAAGAGCTGCGCGCTCTCAGAAGCGGGCGAGAAGGGGAGGATGCCTGATGGAACTCGGCATGGCGCTCGGAATTGTCGCTTTCTTCCTCGGAATCTTCGTCGGGCTGCCCCTGTGCTGGGTTTTCCTTGGCTGTTCTGCTCTTGCCTTGTTCCTGACAGGCAACTCCTTCTCGTTCATGGCCGGAGCCGCATATCACGCGATAGACAGCTACATTCTGATGGCGATTGCGTTCTTCATCTTCGCCGGAAACCTCATGGCGGAGGCGGGAATCGCCGATCACCTCGTGCGCTTCGCGCACTCCCTCGTGGGGAAGATACGAGGCGGTTTGGTCGACGTCGGAATAGTCTCGACTCTGTTCATGAGTGCCCTGACCGGCTCGTCTGTTCCCTGTATTGCCGCGCTGATTCCGCTTCTGGTACCTCGTCTGGAACAATTTGGGTATCAGAGGAGATACACGACAGCAGTCCTATGCTCGTCAAGCTTCCTGGGATACTTGATACCTCCCAGCGTACCCGTGTTGATGTACTGTCTGGTTGCCGGCCAGTCGGTGGCCGCCGTCTTCCTGGCCACAATCATCCCCGGGCTCCTGTTGGCCGGTGGCTACATGGTGCTGAACCATTTCATGGCGCCGCACTACATGATTCCGGGCGTCGAGGCTCCAGCAATGCCCTCCACACCCAGAGCCAGGATAAAGGAAATCGGGATATCCGGGTGGTATGCGCTGCCCGCTCTCGGCACCCCGCTTATCGTTCTCGGGGGCATCTACGGTGGAATCTGCACCCCTAATGAGGCAGGCTCCCTGGCCGTCGTCTACACCGCGCTCGTTGGACTATTTGTCTATCGCCAGCTGACGCGGCGAAAAGTCTGGAGCACATTCAAGACGACCATCGCCACTCTCGGCATGATTACGCTTCTCCTCGGTTTCGGCACCGTCTTCACGAGGTTGTTGATTCGAGAGGGCGTTGCCCAAGCCTTCGCTGGAGGCATGATTCAAGCCTTCCAGAACAAGTACGTGGTCCTTTTCATGTTGAATATCCTGCTTCTCATACTGGGCATGTTCATCGATGGCATCCCTATTCTACTTATTGTCGTGCCACTGATTGTGCCTCTCGTGTCTGAGTTTGATATCAATCTCGTGCATCTGGGAGCAATGGTTGTAGTCAATGTTGGTCTGGGTGTAGTGACGCCCCCGTATGCGATGTCCATATTTGTGGGCTCACGGCTATCCGGGGTTCCCTACGAAGACCTTCTGAAGCCCATGTTGTTCTTCCTCTTTTTCGTGGGTTTGCCGGTGCTGTTCCTGACCACCTACCTACCGGCGCTTTCGTGCTGGCTCCCAACCACAGTTGTTGGCGCCCAGATTGTCGGCGCCTGGTAGCAGATACCGTTGACGTGCGCTGTCGCGGTGGGAGTCCCGTGCCGGACGGGTTGGGAACAGGTGGCCTGATTGAACTCTGTCTGTAGAGGAGGGGGATATGTTTGATGCGGTAATCAAGAACGGCAGGATAGTTGACGGAACCGGGAATGTGTGGTTCCGGGGAACTGTCGCAATACAGAACGAGCATATCAAGATACTCGTCGGCGATGCATCTGGTGTCGAGGCAGCTACCGTTGTTGACGCCTCGGACTCTGTGGTCTGCCCGGGTTTCATTGACGTACACACACACTCGGACATCATGCTTCTAGGAGCCTGTCGGAGAAACAATTCTCATTGCCATATAGGGCATCGAGATGGAACACTGGTGGGGTATAGTAGTAGCGTGAAAACGTTCAAGCCGTACGCGCCGAATCAACTGCTGCTGCTACCGCCGTCGTTGCAGGAC
>JAUVZB010000060.1 GCA_030602785.1 Dehalococcoidia bacterium | reverse complement strand
GTCCTGCAACGACGGCGGTAGCAGCAGCAGTTGATTCGGCGCGTACGGCTTGAACGTTTTCACGCTACTACTATACCCCACCAGTGTTCCATCTCGATGCCCTATATGGCAATGAGAATTGTTTCTCCGACAGGCTCCTAGGGCAGAGACTGCAGACTGCACGACCCCCTATGGACTGGATTAGCTCTCCCACGGACGGATGGTTCGCAAGTCATCAGGTCGATGGAAGGGCCACCCATCGCCCGCATGAGCGTGCCCATACGAACGTCCGCGACACGTCCGGACTGGCCGTAACAACCGCTGCCGCTTCTTCACGGGAAATTGATAATCGCCTGCTATCTTTGTCCTGTGGCAGAATAGAGCAGGCGCCGGGGCCGGACAGACCCCGCGTTTATGATACCGCCGCCCGAACGTGGCAGCGGGCATTCTCTCCTCCACACGGGGGCTGCGGACGCAGCCCCCACCTGCTGTCCAGTCCTGAGTCCCCGGAGCTGAGCGAGCCATGCACGATTCCGGTCCCGACAGTCCTGCCACACACACCAGGCGGCAACATCCAACAGTCGAGTAGCACTCCGGTCGCATGAGGAGCCACGGCAGAACCATCTGCCGGCGCAAAGAAACGTCGTGACCCGTGCATCTTCACGAGAAATTGAAGATTCCCCTGCTAGTCTTGAAGCAGTGCAGAGAGATGGAAGGCGGACATCCCGAAGGGAGAGACTAGCAGTAGCAATGCCACAGCCAGCAAGGAGGGCGAGACCGACAAAGAACAGGCTCAAACGGCAGACACGAGACAATCGAGACAATCGAGACACATCAATCATAACTGGTCATAACGCACAGGAGGTACTGATAGTATGAAAGAGAACAGACATAGGCTCATAGTGGGCACACTGGTGGCGACGATGGCGCTGACCGGCGTCCTGCTGGCAACTGGTTGCGCCGCCGAGGTGGACGCTGCAGATTCCGGTGAGGCTCAGGTAGCGGGGAGCGCGCAGACAGCCGACATCGACCAACAGGCACTTGAGGTCACGTTCGCACAGGCCTGGCAGGAAGTGGAGGGGGACGAAAAAGGCGGTCGTTGCCGGACTCTGGTCGATAGGGAACTCATCACTCACGACCAGATTAACGAGTTCAAAGAATGGCTCGATAGCCAGCGAGGCGAGGAGAACTGCGATGGGGACTGCGATGACTGCGACGGGGACTGCGATGGCTGCATACAGGTCTAGGCTATCAGTACTCTCAATCCATCCATACAGCCCTCATCACTCCTCCCTTGAGGGCCCGTCGCTTCCACTCATCCATACTTAGGAACTCCCGCCCGCGGGCGTTCCCTTCACCACACGGGGGCTGCAGACACAGCCCCCTCTTTCTGTCCAGGCCTGTGTCCCCGAAGCGGAGCGAGCAATCAGTGATTCCGGGCTCGACAGCCTTGCCCTGACGCCGGGCGGCAACATCCAACGGTCGAAGCGGATTCCCGTCGCATGAAGAGCCATGGCATAACCACGAGCCAGTGCAAAGAAATGTCATAACGCGTGCATCTTCACTAGAAATTGAAATTCGACTGCTAGCCTTGAAGCAGTGGCGAGAGGGAAGGCGGATATCCCGAATGGAGAGACAACCAGTGGCAATGCCACAGCCGGGAGGAGGGCGAGACTGATACAGAACAGGCACAAGCGACAGACCCGGAATGGACGAAACACGCCAGTCATAACTGGGAATGACACACAGGAGGAACTGACAGCATGAAAAAGAACAGACGAAAACTCATAGTGGGAATACTGGTAGCGACGATGGCGCTGACCGGCGTCCTGGTAGGAACGGTCTCCGCCGACACGGGCGAGGGCACTGCAAATCACCGTGAAGCCCTGATGGCAAGGGTCGCGGAGATACTCGGCATCGACCAACAGGACCTGGAGGATGCCTTCCAGCAGGCCATGCAGGAGAGGATGGGGGAGGCAAGAGAAGATCGTTGCCAGGCATTGATTGATGAGGGCGTCCTGACACAGGAGCAGGCCGACGAGATGCAGGAATGGTTCGAGTCACGACCCGACAATCGCGACGAGATGCAGGAATGGTTCGAGTCACGACCCGACGTGGGAGATGTGTTCCCCGGCATACATGGTCCGCGAGGTGGAATGGGGACAGGTGGCGCAATGTTCGGGATGATGCAGCGCGGCGGCCCGGCCGGACAGATGCCGGGATGTGGACTCCCCGGCTCCTGCGAAGGGTGCCCAGAGGCCTCCTAAACTCCGCTCTTGGAGAAGCACCGGCGGGAGAGGAGGTCTCAACCTCCTCTCCCGCCGCACGATTGCGCGTGAGTCGCGCAGTGCGAATCCTGTTTTTCGCTCGTGAGTTACACTAGGGCAGAATGAAGTTGGCATTCCGGTGTGGTGACACGTATGACACACAAGATTCTCGTCGTTGATGACGACCCCAATACGGCACACCTCGTCAAACTCTATCTCGAGAGAGACGGGCACACGGTCTTCGTCGCAAGCGACGGCGCCCAAGCCCTCGAGATGGCCCGTGAGAAGCGTCCCGACCTCATCGTCCTCGATCTCATGCTGCCCCGGGTCGACGGACTTGAAGTCTGCCGAACACTCAGGCAGGAATCAGAAGTGGCCATCATCATGCTTACCGCCCGGACGACCGATGGCAACAAGATGGAGGGGCTTGATGTGGGTGCCGACGACTACGTCACCAAGCCATTCAGTCCAGGTGAACTGTCGGCACGCGTGCGCGCCGTGCTCAGGCGTCTTCCGGGGAAACGCGGTCCTGCAGAGTTGCGACGGGGCAACGTTGTGCTGGATTTCTTGCGGAAAGAAGCCTTCCTCATAGGGCAGCCTCTGGGCCTGACAAGGGCCGAGTTCAAGATCCTGTCTGTCCTGGCGATGCAGCCAGGCAGGGTCTTCGACCGCGAACAGCTCATCGAAAAAGCCCTGGGGCACAACTTCGAGGGTTACGAGCGCACGATAGATGCCCATGTGCGCAACCTGCGACGCAAGCTGGAGCCTGACCCGTCACATCCGCGCTACGTGAAGACCGTGTACGGAGCAGGGTACAGCTTCGCGGAGGCGGCCGATGAAAAGCCATAGCCTGCTTTTCCGCCTGCTCGCAGGGTTCAGCATCGTCATCATCACCACCGTTGGCGCGGTTTTCTTCTTCCTGAGCCACTCCACCGCAGCAGAGTTCGAACAATTCACAAAGGCCGTCGAATGCAGGCGCGCCGACAACCTCAGCTTGCAGCTGGACAATTACTTCATTCAGTCCGGAGGCTGGGATGGCATCCAACCGTTCATCGAGCAGATGGGCAGAATCTATGAGTGGCGTATTATCGTGACCGACACCGATGGGATAGTGGTCGCCGACTCCGAGTCAGAGATGCTGGGCGAGCAGCACGAGCCGGAGTCCCCCGGCGGTTGCCTCGCCTCTTCATGCGCGATCACCAGCTTCGGCACCCTCTATTTCGAGCCGGAAATGCGTCCCGGAGCCGAGATGGCCCTTCTGGCAGCTATGATTGGGAGGATAGGGGGCTTCCTGCTCTGGAGCTGCCTGATTGCCGTCGCAGTGGCCGTCGCAATAGCATTCCTCATCTCCCGCAGGGTGCTCTCCCCTGTCAGAGCGCTCACTGTCGCCGTCCAGCGCGTGGGCCACGGTGACCTCGGCCAGCGCGTCGAAGTGAACGACAAAGGCGAGATGGGAGACCTGGCCGGGGCATTCAACACAATGGCAGGCGATCTCGAGCGAGGCGACCGGGTGCAGAGACAGATGATTGGAGACATCGCTCACGAGCTCCGAACACCACTCTCCAATATCCGTGGCTACATCGAGGCAATCCGTGACCGGGTCGTCGAGCCGGACGAAGACACCATCGTCACGATTGACGAGGAGGCAACGCTGCTCTCGCGCCTCGTGGATGACCTCCAGGACCTGAGCATCGTTGAGGCCGGCCACCTGACACTCGAGATACAACCCGAAGACCCTCTCGCCCTCATTCAGCAAGCGACAAACGCCGTCCGAACAAGGGCGGCAACTCAAGGCATAGAGCTGGACGCACGCGCGCCCCACCCATTGCCTCTTGTCGCCATCGACCACCACCGAATCAGCCAGGTGCTGCGCAACCTGCTCGACAACGCCATTGCCCAGACAGGACAGGGCGGCACGGTCACACTGACCGCCACCGGGAAAGGCAATATGGTTGAGGTGGCTGTCTCAGACACAGGCGCAGGCATCCCGGAGGAGGACCTGCCAAAGATATTCGACCGGTTCTACAGGGCGGACAAGTCCCGCGCCAGGGCAACAGGCGGCAGAGGCCTGGGCCTGGCTATCTCCAAGGGACTCGTTGAAGCGCACGGCGGTACGATGAGGGTGGAGAGCGAACCCGGCGAGGGCAGCACGTTCACGTTCTCCATCCCGGTCTATCGCGAAGAGGAAGAGGTCAAGGGGAAGGCCGCCGATTAGCGCCGCGACGTTCTCATCACGAGAACAATCAGCCCTGCCATCAGCAGCGCCACGAGGAAGAACATCGCCCACACCAGATAGTTCCGTACGGGTGATTCCGGCGGAGGGATATCGATTGTTGAGGGCGCAGCAGGCACGCCAGTAGACACTCCAGACATCGCTTCAGTCGTGAACGAACCCCCGACCCAGGAGCCAAGAGCCTCGCCACGAACCGCGCGGACCCTCCAGAAGTAGTTCATTCCCTGGTCGAGAGACACATCACAGTCCCACGAGTTATCGCTCAGCGCTCCGGCGCCGGCGAACGATGCCACCACATCCGTGTAACCCGGGTCGCGGGCAAGCATGAATTCATAGCCGTCAACTGTGCCGGGGCAGTCCCACGTGAAAACAGGGCTCGTGACGACACCCGACGCCCCAACCTCCGGCACGAGGTCTTCGACGGGGCACAGAGTCGGGGTGAAGGACCACATGACCGACCACGGACTGAGATACGGCTCCACAGAGCGGACATGCCAGCCGTAGCGCATACCGCTGAGGAAATCCGTGGTATCTGCCCACGGTGATATCACAATCCCTTCATAGTCGCTGTACATGTTCCACAGCGGCTCGGAGAGCGACGCATCGAGGTGGAACCTTCATTTCGTACTCATCGACCTCGTCGAACTCCCCCCAGTCGAACAGAACAACAGCGTCCCTGTTGCAGTTGCACGGGTTCACGTCGAGGTGAGCGCCATCCTCCGGAGACTCATGGTCGGGTCCGCGCTTGCACAGCGTGTCCCTGAAAAGGAAGATGCGTTGTTCCGCGCTATCAAGCGAGAAGACGTCGGTCTCAACGTCGTTGCCCCAGAGCGTGCCGAGAGGATAGGACGTTGTGAACCCGGCAGCACATTTCAGGGCAGTCCAATCGGGCAGACCTTCCACTACATGGTCATACTCCAGCTCCGCACATGGCGCACAGGTCGGGCAGAGCCATCGGGTCATTCCACCTGTCTCGTCGGACGCAGGCTCCGTTCTCAGCGCATACAGCGTTCCTTCAGGTCCAAGAAGGAGTCCGCCGACCTGTTGCCCATCACCGAGGAGCGTTATGTCGTCATCCATCTGTTCCCACTGGTCGTAGGCTCCAAGCTTCCAGCGCCAGAGCCCTTCATCAGGCTCGATAGTCGCCGCGTAGACCCAGCCGTTCTGCTCGAACTCAACATCGGCCAGCACCTGGACGTCGCCGCTGCCAACCGGCTCATCCTCATCGAGGAGACTGAAACTCTCGCCTCCGTCGATTGAGTACGAGACGTATCCGTCTCGGCCACCCGCGAAAAGAGTGCCCTCGGCCGCGAGCGAGAGCATGTTCACATCGTCGAGTTTCGTATCGACCGGGTCCTCCCAACTCCGCGCATGATTGGTGCTCTTCATCACCTGCCCGTCCGGTATAGCGGCGTAGAGGGTGTCTTCGTCAACGATAACGAAGTCGAGAATGGGTTCGGGCGACTTCCGCTGCCAGTCCCACGTGTCGCCGCCATCGTGTGTCAGCGCAATCTGGTAGCCGTTGTGCTCAACGACATACATGGTGTCGTCTTCTTCATACTCCCGGCTGAGCTTGATCATCACAGCGTCGGTATCGGAATCAACCGTGAGCACCCGTTCCCACCGCTCGCCGAGCGGGTCGGTGTAGCTTTGCCAGACAGATTCGGGACCCCACGGGTTGGCCGTGGTCAGGAACAGGTCCTCGCCATCGGGCGTGACCACGAGGTCGGTCAGGGTGAACTCCGTATCGATGAGCCCCATCTGCCGCCAGAGGTCACCATATGTGCTCGCGGAGAAGGCGCTCTCATCCAGCGCAACGCCGGGCTGACTCGACGTGCCGCAATAGGCAAGCGAGACATTGGGCGCCCAGGCAACGAGAGCATTGCCCGGCCCTGTAGGCGGGACAGCCGAAAGCTCCCAGTCGGGAAATGTCTCATAGGGATTCTCAGTCCGGCGCACCTGGGTGTTGAAGGCACCCGGGGAGGTCGGTTCTCGCTCCCCTGCCAGCAGGGTGCCGCCGTCAAGGTTCCCCTTGTACGCGAGACTCCATATATCTATGTCGCTGCCGCCGTCTACGTCCATTCGCTCAACCGTGTCTCCAACCACGCGATAGACGTCATCATCGTAGTCAGGCTCACGCTCGAGACTCACGAAGACGGTCCGCTCGTCTGCCTCCCCACTGTAGTAGTCAGCCGGCAGTGCGAGCATCGAACGCAGATATGACACGCCGGCTGCGTCCCCGACATCAAGCAACTCGAGCGGATAATCGGTGAAAGCTTCCCAGTCGGTGCCGCCGTCGGCCTTGTCTCTCTCGCCAAGGCAGAGCCACGTCTTGTTCCGGAGCCCTGCATCCAGTGTCCCGTCGGAGCCGGTGGCGCAGACAACAAGCAACGTATTGTCGCGGGAGTAGTACTCGGAGTAGGCGAGTGTCGCGACATCGGCGCCGACATGCACCGGGTCCGTATCATCGACGGTGAGTTCCTGCTCCTCCCAATACGACCAGCCACAACCACCCTGCAGTATGTAGACCTCACCGTTGCTGAGACCGTCCCCCCACGATGCAGTGCCGACGGCTATCTCCCGGTACTCATAGTCGCCCACCTTGTATTCACCTGAGACGGCAAGCGCCGTAACGTCTCCCGCAAGAGAAGGAAGATGCACGTCTTCCCAATCGTACCCGCCATTGAGCGACACATACACGGCAGTTCCGCCATCGGTAAGGACGGCAACGATTCCCTCGTTGTCGGGGGCCACAGCGATCATCGTTGCGGGAAGCGTCGCTTCCGCACGTTCAAGGCATTTTGTGAAGTCCTCCCAATCGAGGCTGTAGTCGAGGGAGCGATACAGTCGTCCGTTCTCCCCATCGATGGCGTACACGACACCATGGTTGCCGGCTGCGATGCCGGTCACCTCGGACGGGCTTACAACGGTCAGGTCGTTGTCGCCGGGTGTGTCCACTCCAGTCCACTCGAGGATGGGTACGGCGGCAGAGGCAACACCGGGCGTCGCGAGGAGAACCAGAAGCACGGAAACTGTTAGTATGGTGCGTGCCAGGGTCTTCACAGCGTACTGGCCATTGTAGAGCAGGAATGTCAATTTTCCATGAAGTCCTGACCGGGCGCCTATCATGACACAGGTGCGCGCAACTTCACAGATTCTTGACATTTGTCTGCCATACTCGCGGCGACCGGCACTGCGCGTGCCGTGCCGACAACACAACAGGTGAATATACATGATACAGGCTAAGCGAGTCGCATTTCTGGCGCTCTGCACACTGCTGGTGCTATCGCTCGCGGGCTGCGTGGGCGATGAAGAAGGCGAAGAAGGCGGCGAGGCCGGGCCCGCCACTGTGACGAGAGGAGACCTCGTCGTGGATGTTGCGGCTTCGGGCAATCTCGCGTTCTCGACGCAGGAAGACCTCGCGTTCGAGATGGCAGGGACAGTGGAGGACATCAGTGTCGAGGTGGGGGATTCGGTTGCCGGAGGGCAGGTGGTAGCCGTCCTTGATACGTCCGACTGGGAAGACCAGCTCAGGGCACTAAGGACATCGGTGCTGTCGGCCGAGATAGGCCTCGACCAGTCCGAGTACGCGCTTGAGCAGGCCGAAGCAGAGACCATGATTACCATCACGGGCGACGTGGTTGTCAGGGAGTGCTGCGACGACGAAGACATCGCCATCAAGGAAAAACAGGTGCAGCTGGCCCAACAGAGGCTCGAGGACGCGCAGGAGGACCTCGACGAGGCACTTGCACTCAGCCCTGAGATAGTCGCGCCGTTCGACGGTTTCGTCACGCGCGTGAACATCGAGGGTGGCGACGAGGTCATGAAGGGCCACGTGGCAGTGACCATCGCCGACTCGGAGAAGTTCGAGGCCCTCATCCTGGTGAGCGAGAACGACATCCTGCAGGTTGCCGAGGGAACACAAGCCCGGGTGAGCGTTGATGCGCAGTCAGGCGTGATTCTTCCGGCCGAAGTGACGGATGTCGCCCCGACGGCCAGTATCCAGTCAGGCGTCGTCAACTACGAGGTCACCGTGGAAGTCGCGTCCCTTGAAGAGGCGCGGGCACAGATGGAGGAGGCTCAGGCCCGGATGGGCCAGGACCGGCAGGAGGCCGCGTCCGGAGAGATGCCGGACAGACTGAAGCAGGCCATCGAGTCCGGAGAGATAACAGAAGAAGAAGCCCGGGCCAAGATGGAAGCAGCACAGTCTGGCGCGCCCACACAGGGCATGTTTCCCACAGCATCCGCTCTGAGTGACATCCAGCTGCGCGAAGGGCTGAGCGTGACCGTGACCCTTATCGTTGCGGAGAAGACAAACGTCCTGCTCATACCGAACGCGGCAATCAGCAGCGCGGCCGGACGCATGACCGTTACCATCGTGGCTGAGGACGGTACCGAGGATGAGCGACAGATAGAGACCGGCGTAAGCAACTGGCAGTACACCGAGGTCGTGGACGGCCTCGCAGAGGGCGATGTCCTGAAGATACCGGAAGGCGCGATGGCCACAGGCGAAACGCCCGAGTCACGTCAGGGCGGGCTCTTCATGGGAGGCCCCCCGCACTGATGATTCGCCTCGAGGACATAACGAAGACCTACTACATGGGTCAGCGGGAGCTCACAGTCCTCCGAAACCTCAGCTTCCGGATCCAGCGTGGCGAGATGACAGCCATCATGGGGCCATCCGGTTCCGGCAAGTCCACCGTACTCAATCTGCTCGGCTGCCTGGACCAGCCAACGAGCGGCCGTTATTACCTCGAGGGCCGCGATGTGAGCCGGTTGAACCGACGAGAGCTGGCCCTCATCCGGGCAGAGAAGATAGGCTTCGTGTTCCAGTCGTTCAACCTGCTGCCGCGCATGAGCGCGCTCGACAACGTGAAACTGGGGCTCCGGTACGCGGGCATCCATGACTCGGGGCTGGCGCGGGACGCGCTTGCCCGGGTGGGCCTTGCCGACCGCGCGAGCCACAAGCCAACCGAGCTCTCCGGCGGAGAGCAGCAGCGCGTGGCTATTGCGCGCGCGCTGGCCAAGAAGCCACCCTTGATCCTCGCGGACGAGCCGACCGGCAACCTCGACAGCCACTCAAGTGCAGAAATCATGGCCATTCTCACCGAACTGCACCGCGAACAGGGCAACACACTCGTAATGATCACACACGAGGCCGACATGGCGAGCCACTGCAAGCACATCATCCACCTCAAGGACGGCGAGGTAGTGGGGGAATAGCGGGAATGACACGGTTTCTCGACCCCCTTCTGTCCGCGCTTTCGAGCGTGGTGGCGCACAAGCTGCGCAGCTTTCTGACAGTGCTGGGCATTGTCATCGGCGTCGCCGCAGTCATCGCGCTGCTATCCATCGGTCGCGGCGCGCAGAACGAAATCATCTCAAACATCCAGTCGCTGGGCGCAAACCTGGTGCAGATAACGCCGGGTTCATTCTCCGGACCCGGGGGCGTGAGAGGCGGAAGTTCACAGACACTGACGTTAGAGGACGCTGAGGCCATCGCAGAGCAGGTCCCACATATCGCTACCGTGGCGCCGCAGGTCCAGACGGGGGGCCAGGTAATCGCGGGAGAGGAGAACACGTCCGCATCCATCGTGGGAACAACGCCGGGCTACCGCACGGCGTACAACCTGGAGATGGCGAGCGGCGCATTCTTCTCGGACTACGACTACGACCGCGCAGCCAGGGTCGCCGTACTTGGCCCCGGTGTCGCGGAGGATCTGTACGGCGATGCGAATCCCATCGGCGAGACGATGAAGGTCAGCGGCACGGTATTCCGCGTCATCGGCGTGCTGGAGGAGAAGGGCGCCTCCATGATGAGTTCGGACGACACAATCTACGTCCCGCTGCCTGCCGTGCAGCAGACGGCAGCGCAACAGCGCACGCCGCAGGGCGGGCACATTGTCAGCAACATCGGCCTCAGTGTCGAAGGGGAGGGTTACGGGGAGCAGGTCGTTGCCGATGTCACGGCACTGTTACGCGAACGGCACCGGCTGCTGCCCACTGCGGAGGACGACTTCCGCATCCTGTCCATGGAGGAGATTACGGCCCAGGTCTCGGAGGCGCTGGGCATCATGACGATGTTTCTCGGGGCCATCGCAGCTATCTCCCTGCTCGTCGGCGGCATCGGCGTCATGAACATCATGCTGGTCTCGGTACTGGAGCGCACACGCGAGATAGGCATCCGCAAGGCCCTCGGTGCGCAGGAACGGGACATCTGGACCCAGTTCCTCATCGAGGCCGCGATGCTCACATTCGCCGGAGGCGTCCTTGGCATGGCACTGGGCTGGGGCATTGCGGAGGGAGCCGCCTACTTCGTCCCGGAACTGACGCCGGTCGTGGCGCCCGACATCGTCATCCTTGCCGTGTCGGTCGCGGTCGGAATCGGCCTCTTCTTCGGCTTCTACCCCGCGTGGCAAGCCTCGCGCCTGAACCCGATAGACGCACTGAGATCCGAGTAGCAGACAACGCCTCCAGTACCAGCACAAGTTCCAGACGGTGGCTGAGGTGTAGCTAATGACCTTCCTTCTACTTGCCGCTGAAAGACACCCGTCGCTCGATGCCGGCCGCTGCCAAGGTCGCTTCAACACACCAGCCAGTCCTCCCTGACGGAAGTCAATCCCCTGTGAGCCTGCCTATTCACTCTGGTACACTCTGCCCATCCGTGAATCGGACGCCTGTCGTCATCGTTCGATGTTCGCCGGTTGACCAGGGCCGTGAAGGATCACGGCTGGTACTAGTGATACTCAACAAGGAGAGGACCTGTGGCAAGCGACGAGAGAACAGCAGAGATACTGAAGGGCCTCCACGACTCCGTGGTCGAGTACGAGGAGGAGAAAACCGTCGAGATAGCCAACGCTGCAGTTGAGGAAGGGGTAGACGCTTTCGAGGCCATCATGGGCGGGCTCGCAAAAGGAATGGAGACTGTCGGTGACCTGTATGTCCGCCAGGAGTACTTCGTCCCTGAATTGCTTCTATGCGCTGATGCGCTCTACGCCGGACTCGAGGTACTGAAGCCTCATCTCAAGGCAGAGAGCCATGCCGAACCACGGAAGATCATCCTCGGCGTCGTCGAGGGAGACATACACGACATCGGCAAGAACCTGGTGAAGGTCATGTTCGACGCCGCGGGGTGGCAGGTCATCGACCTTGGCGCCGACGTCAAGATAGAGCGCTTCGCGGAAGAGCAGAAGAAATGTGGCGCCCAGGTAGTGGGATTATCGGCGCTCATGACCACCAGCATGCTGGCGATACCCAGGATAATCAAGACGCTCAGGGACGCGGACACCAACGTACGCGTTCTAGTCGGTGGCGCGCCGCTCAACCCTGACATCGCCGCAAGTTACGGCGCTGACGGCTACGCAGACAACGCCGGCGAGGCAGTGCAGCAGGCCGTGAAGCTGCTCGATCAGGCGTGAGAAGAGAGGCACAATGAGCACGAGCGACAGAGTAGAGACACTCCTCCGCGGCGATAAGGTGGACCGTGTTCCTCTGTACCATTTCCTCTCGGTTTCTGCGCCAGGAACGTGGGCTACACGACCGTCGACATGTACAACGACGCTGAGAAGAGCTTCCAGGCGCAACTCTGGACCTTCGAGCAATATGGCATAGATGGCGGCCCTGACTACGGCTACGCCTCCTATGGCGGCTGGGAATTCGGCGGCGAGATCAAGATGCCCGAGGGCGAGTGGCAACAGGCCCCTTCACACGTCAACTTTCCCGTGAACACAGAGGAGGACCTGGCAGCCCTGGCAACGCCGGACGTCAAGACAGCCGGCTCTCTGCCTCTCGCCATGGAGTTCTCGATGCTGCAGCAGAAGCACGGCAAGCCCATCACAGTCACCCTGGGCGGCAACTTCAGCGTCGCCGGCAATATCTGCCCACCAAGCACCCTCTGTCGCTGGATGCTGAAGAAGCCCGATGCGGCGCATCGTATCCTGCAGATAGCGAGCGACCACATGCTCGACGTCGTTCGCTACTGGTCCGACACCTTCGGCGCCGAGAACGTCATCCCCAACCTCTGGGAACCCATGGCGGCCAACGACATCATCTCGCCGAAGCAGTTCGAGAAGTTCGCGCTGCCCTACATCAAGGAGACCAATGAGAAGATGCTCGGGATGGGCGTCAAGCACATCCTGTATCACATCTGCGGCGAGCAGAACGCAAACATGCCCCTCTGGGCGCAGATACCAATGGGAGACCCGGGCATGGTCACATTCGGACACCAGGTCAAGCTGACCACGGCCATCGAGTACTTCGGCGACTCATGCATCATCCTGGGCAACGTGCTTCCTGCCCTCATCCAGACAGGCACCCCTCAGCAGGTCTACGAAGCCTGCAGGGATTGCATCCTTGAGGCCAAGGACGCCCCGCGCGGATTCATGCTCATGCCGGGGTGCGAACTGCCCCCCATGTCTCCTTTCTTCAACGTCTACATGATGAAGAAGGCCATCGAGGATTTCGGCTATTACGAGTAGGAGAATGAACACATCCTCTGAGTCCGGCGGCAACACGTGCCCGGGCACTTATCTCAATGGCGGCATCGCGCCTCAGGGCCACCTTCACCACGCTTCACGCCCCGGCGCTTGTTCCGCGAAGGATTCCCTTCTCACTTCCACCTCTCCTTTCCTAAGGCCAGGCCCTAGTCTCCGGTCGATGAGCTAGGAGCCTGTCGGAGAAACGACTCCGGCACTCATGTCACAGCATAGGGATGTGGTGGTTCTCGGGTTTCCTAATGGGCGCGAGTTCACATGGAGAGCCTCGGCATGCACAGCCGTGGCCGGATTGCTCCTCCAAGGGC